>NZ_JACSMO010000009.1:0-128662 GCF_018618695.1 Exiguobacterium sp. s127
ATGCCGAACACGGAAGTTAAGCACTTGAACGCCGAAAGTAGTTGGGGGCTTCCCCCTGTGAGGATAGGACGTTGCCAGGCAATTGAAAAGGACCGATCTGCATCTTGCAGGTCGGTCCTTTTTCTCTTTAACAGACAGGCAATTCGCTACTCATTGTCTGCTAGGACAAAGTCGATAGGAAGGAAAAAAGAAAAAGATTACTATGTTGTCTACATGCTGAATCAAGCTGACAGCTGCTTAATTAAAAGCAAAAAGAGCATTTTCTGAGTTATTTCAAGAAAATATTTAAATAAAATTAATGAATTCCTTGTAATTCACGAAACGACATGTTATATTAATATCTGTCGAAACGTTATATCATCGCGGGGTGGAGCAGTCTGGTAGCTCGTTGGGCTCATAACCCAAAGGTCGTTGGTTCAAATCCAGCCCCCGCAACCAATTTTTAAATAATTCAAATCCGAAACGTTTATCGTCGCGGGGTGGAGCAGTCTGGTAGCTCGTTGGGCTCATAACCCAAAGGTCGTTGGTTCAAATCCAGCCCCCGCAACCAATTTTAAACTTAACTTCAACTTTACTACGAAACGTTCAGCGTTTCGTATTTTTTTTTGTCTTTTTTGTTCGGTACAATAGATACAATAGAGAAAGATGACAAGAGGAGGGACGCAGGATGATAGAACTTGAAATGGCAAATCTAGAAGAGACGACGGCTCTCGCAGTAACACTCGGACACCGTGCCTTCGCGGGGATGGTCATTACATTAGATGGCGATCTTGGAGCGGGAAAAACAGCGTTTACGCAAGGTTTCGCAAAAGGACTTGGTGTGACGCGTAACGTCAACAGTCCGACCTTTACAATCATGAAGGTCTATAATGGTCGTTTGCCGTTATACCATATGGATGTCTACCGTCTAGAGGGATCGGGTGACGACATTGGTCTTGAAGAATACTTGAACGGCGACGGGGTCGCAGTCGTTGAGTGGTCAGAGTTGATTGCAGACGTCTTGCCTCCGGAACGGCTCGTCATCACAATCGAACGGACAGGAGACCATGCACGACGTTTCCGTCTTCAGCCAATCGGTGAGGCGTACATTAAGATATGTGAGGGATTAAGCTTATGAAAATCGTAGCGATCGATACATCAACAAAACAACTTTCTGTTGCGCTGTCGGACGGAACACAAATCATTGCGGAAGCATCGTATGTGACGTCCTTGAACCATGCAACGAAGTTAATGCCGTTACTCGAACGATTGATGCAAGAAGCGAACTGGTCACCTAAAGAATTAACACGCATCGTCGTCGCAGATGGTCCGGGTTCGTATACGGGACTGAGAATCGGAGCGACGACGGCCAAAACACTTGCCTATACACTTGGCATCGAACTGGTTGCCGTCTCGACGCTCGAGCTGATGGCAGCATCAACAGGACGGACGGGACGGGTCGTCGCGATTCAAGATGCACGCCGCGGAACGGGCTTTGTTGGTATGTACGAAAACGGTGAGCGCGTTGGCGACGAACAACACACGACAGTCGCTGACTTTGTTGCGACGTTACCGACAGATACGTTGATGACAGGTGATACGGAAAAATTCGTTAAAGCGCTGCAACCGTTTGAAATCGTTGGGCCTGCGTTTCGGACGCCACGCGCAGGTGTATTGGCTTTACTAGGCGCGACACGTGTCCCGGTCGATGTGCATGCATTTGAACCACGCTATTTACGCCTTGCCGAGGCAGAAGCGAAGTGGATTGAGGCGCAACGTCATGACTGACGCGCGTATTCGTAAAATGACAGTCGCCGATGCACCCGGTGTGCATGCGGTCGAACTGGAGTCCTTTGCGACACCTTGGACGCTCACAGCCTTCATCGCGGAAATGACGCAAAATCCGAATGCCTATTACCTTGTCGCAGAAACGGACGAAATCATTGGCTTTGCCGGACTTTGGCATATCGCGGATGAAGGTCATATCACGAACGTCGCTGTGAAACGTACGGCACGTGGGCTCGGGCTTGGTGAAGGGTTGCTAGAGGAATTGATTGAAGTCGCACGGGAACTCGGTCTGCGGGCAATGACGCTTGAAGTCCGCGTCTCGAATACACCGGCACGTACCTTGTATGAAAAACTCGGTTTTTTATATGCCGGAACACGCAAACGTTACTATCAAGACAATAATGAAGATGCAGCCATCTACTGGTTGGAACTAGAAGGAGACGAGACATGACACAACCATTGATACTTGCTATTGAATCAAGCTGTGATGAGACGGCAGCTGCCGTCGTCCGGGGAGGAACGGACGTCTTATCGAACGTCGTCTCGTCTCAAATCGAGAGCCATAAACGCTTTGGCGGAGTCGTCCCGGAAGTCGCATCACGTCATCACGTCGAGCGGATCACTTATGTCATCGATGATGCTTTGACGGAAGCGAACGTAACGATTGACGACATCGATGCGATTGCGGTTACGGAAGGGCCAGGTCTTGTCGGTGCACTTCTCGTTGGGGTCAGTGCAGCGAAGGCACTCGCTTTCGCGCACGGTAAACCATTGCTCGGCGTCCATCATATCGCCGGACACATCTATGCGAACCGCCTCGTCCAGGAACTCGAATTTCCGCTCGTCTGCCTGATTGCTTCAGGCGGTCATACGGAATTGATTTATATGCCGGAAGATGGTGTGTATGAAGTGATTGGTGAAACACGTGATGACGCAGCAGGCGAGGCATACGACAAAGTCGCACGGACATTGAAATTACCGTATCCCGGTGGACCCCGGATTGACCAATTGGCACAAACAGGACAAGACACATTCCACTTCCCACGGATTTGGCTCGAAAAAGATTCGTATGATTTTAGCTTCAGCGGCTTAAAATCGTCTGTCATCAATGCGGTGCATAATGCAGAGCAACGGGGTGAAGTGATCATCCCGGAAGATTTGGCAGCAAGTTTTCAAGCGAGTGTCGTTGAAGTGCTCGTCGCTAAAGCGATTCGTGCCGTCAAAGAGAAGGGTGGAAAACAACTCTTACTCGCAGGTGGTGTCGCGGCGAACAAAGGGTTACGCCACGGATTGACGGAAGCTTGTCAGCGTGAAGGGATCACCCTCGTCATCCCACCGATGCACTTATGTGGCGATAACGCAGCGATGATCGGAGCCGCCGCGATTCATCCCTATCGGGCGCAACGCCAATCGACACTTGCCATGAATGCAGAACCTGGGCTAGATTTAAAGTAAGGAATACGAGAGACATGGGGGAACCAACATGAAAAAAGTCATTATCGTCGTACTTGGTATACTCGTCGTGGTTGCGATCGGACTACAGATTCGCGAAATCGTCGATGCCTATCAAGTCGCTTACAAAGAGGAACTTGTCCCGGATAAGAAAGCAGTCGAAACGAATACGAAACAAGAACCGTTGTACGAAATCGGTCGTGCTGAAGGAGAGCAAACGCGGATCGAGAAGCTGTATGCGTTTGACCGGACGGTAAACGGTAAACTAAAAAATGTCGTTCTCGTCGACCGGAAGTACGGATTGACGAACAAGGCAAGTGACGATTACTTCACGATCGCACCGGGGAAACCGGCGACCGATGCGGAAAAGGAATCCTTCCAGCCGATGGTCGACCGTCTTGACGCGGAGCAAGTACAAGCAGAAGTCATCTCAAAGCACGAAGTAGTCGCAGTCGAGAACAATAAGAAACGCACATTGACGCTCTATAAAGTTTTTTATAAAGATACAGATCAAAAAGAGTACCTCTTCTTCATCGAAAAAGACGGTGGACTGAAGCTAGATCTCTTTAAAAAAGGATATTCGCGTCTTGCGAATTACTAAAAAACAGCCGATTTTCCTCGATGTAACGGAGGAGTATCGGCTGTCTTTTTAATTAACTTCATTTCCATTCGAGCAAACCGTTCAAGTCGTCATAGATGCTGTCGGGGTCGAGGTTCAGTTCTTCGACCGGTAAGCCGGACCGGTTGATCCAGGCCGTCCGGAAACCGAAGCTCTTCGCTCCGGTGATGTCCCATCCGTTCGAGGACATGAACAAGACTTCCTCGCGTTTCAGACCGAGTGTGTTCAGCGCATGCATATAAGCAGCAGGCGTCGGTTTGTATTGTTTGATGTCATCAACGCTGATGATGTGATCAAACAGTGATCCGAGTCCGGACTGTTCGATTAACGGGTCAAGCATATCGTGGGAGCCGTTTGAAAAGACGGCCAATTGTTTGCCGCTCATCTCTTGTAAGACTGCTTCGACTTCGTCGTAATGCGACAGCTCGAGATAGGCCTCCATTAAGGCAGCAATGTTTTCTTCCGTCACATGCAACTTCAATTGTAAGAGGGCATAACGGAGTGCATCACGCGTCACTTGACTGAACGGAACGTATTGTCCATTCAGTTGACGTAAAAAGGAATATTCAAGTTGTTTTTGACGCCAGACTTGGCTGATGTCTGCGCCATGCTCCGGATAGAGTTCTTCTGCTTTGACTTTAACAGCATGAACGTCAAATAATGTACCATAGACATCAAAGACGAGTGCTTTTATTGATTGTGTCATAGTTATCACCTTTCTATTTTCCATGTTATCTTTTAGTAGTTCCCAAAATCGTGAGCGGCTGAAACGCATATTCAATAAATTGCATCAGGTATAAGAAAATCGATTGTTGGGAATTCTATATATACCGCGTTCATATATGCTCAATGAAATGGAGGAAATTATGTCACGCCAACAAAAAGGAGTACGTCTTGCATTCGTGTTACTCGTCATCATCGGTCTGATTTGGTTCAGTCGATCGTATTTAAATGTTAGTCCGACAGACATCAAGGAATGGATTTTATCGTTCGGGATGTGGGCACCGATTCTTTATATCGTCCTCTATACCGTACGTCCGTTGATTTTCTTTCCGGCGTCTGTCCTGTCAATCACAGGCGGACTCGCCTTCGGCGCCTTGATGGGGACGGTCTATACCGTCATCGGTGCTACACTAGGAGCAGTCGTCGCCTTCTTAGTCGCAAAAAAACTGGGTAAGGGATTTATTAAGAACGGTGCCGGAAAAGTCGATCAAATCCAGCAACAGCTCGAAAAAAATGGGTTCATCTATGTCTTAATTTTTCGGTTGTTGCCGATTTTTAATTTTGACTTGATCAGTTACGCAGCTGGACTCTCGAAAGTTCGTTTATTGCCGTTCTTCTTAGCTACGCTGATCGGAATCATTCCCGGAACGTTCGCCTATAACTTTTTAGGGAGCAGTATCGTCTCGAAAGACCCACGAATCATCATTGGTGCAATCATTGTCTTTTTAATTTTGACAATCGTGCCGTGGTATCTTCAAAAACGCTGGAAAGCGAAAAAGAATCTTGGTTAAGCATTACATCACGGGACTCTTCCGACATCGGAAGAGTCCTCTTGTCTGTATAGCGATTGCTTCTTGAATGCGTTCTTTGTTAAAGCGTTAGTTCATGACAAGCTGTTCGACGTGCTTGAAAAATTCTTGTGCAAATGACCGGCAAGCCTGTTGTTTGTCGGCCGTATCCGGGTCAAATTCAATCTTTAGACCAGGTAAGACGACTTGTGCACCAGCTGACGTCAGAGCTTGTTCAAGCAGATCGACGGCCGCACAATATTTCGGATAATCGCGGTCACCGGAACCAAAGGCAGCAGCCGGAATCGCGATTGAACTGGCAGCGAGCTCATCGACGAAGTCTTCTGCTTCATAGGGGAGATCACCGTCGCCCCACGTGTAAGAACCAAGCAGGACGGCATCATACTGCGCTAAGTCGCTTGGATATAGTTGATCGAGTTCTTCCGTCTGCACCTGGCAGCCGTTTTGCTCGAGTTCTGATTTAAGTAAGTGCATGATGTCTTCCGTGTTGCCAGACATGCTGACGAAACCGATCATGATTTTCATGACGTGACACATCCTTTCATGGTAGGACACGACTTCATTCTAAATGAAAAGGATTCTCAATGCAAAAAAGAATAAAAAAAGACACCACATGCCCAACATGGATGTCTTCTTTTCAGTCAATCTTGTAACTCAGCCCATTCTTCGATCGAACGAATTACAGGCTCAAGCTGACGACCTTTGTCTGTCAAACTGTATTGAATTTTTATCGGACGTTCCGGAATGACGGTCCGGGCTACGATACCTTCCGCCTCAAGTTCCTTCATGCGTTCCGTTAACATACGACCAGAGAGCTCGGGAATCGCATCTTGAATTTCATTGAAACGACAGGTCTTCGTCAAGAGATGACGTAAAATCAAACCCGTCCACTTCTTGCCCAATATTTCAAAGGCATGTTCGACTTTCGGACAAAGGGCCGTCGGAATTAGTGTATTCTCCATCAGCGCTCATCCTTTCTTATATATGTAGTATACCCACTTTGACGCTAAAATACGAATTATTTTACTTATAGTAATAAAAATAACGAAAACAAATCTATTTACTTTTAGTAAGTGATAGTTTAGTATCGATATTAAGTTACTAATAGTAATTAAAAAACATTAAGTAAAAAGAGTTTTATACATGATGGATTTAGGATTATTTCTGATTCGGTTGATTATCGGCTTAACATTTGCGGCACACGGAACACAAAAATTATTTGGATGGTTCGGTGGACATGGTATCGCAGGGACAGGCGGTTGGTTTGAGTCCATCGGGATGAAGCCAGGGAAAACACTTGCACTGATGGCAGGGATTGCTGAACTGGTCGGAGGATTATTATTCGCCGGTGGATTATTCCTGTGGATTGCAGCCCTCCTGATCATCGGTTCGATGATCGTCGCAATCGTCAAAGTGCATGGGACGAATGGTTACTGGGTGACGCAAAACGGGTACGAATACAACATGGCACTGATCGTCATCGCCTTAGGCGTTGCGATGATCGGAGCTGGAGACTATTCACTCGCAGCACTTATCGGGTGATCGAAAAGGACGGTTTTTATGAAATTTGATGCAGCAGACTTAAGTCCAAAAGAAAACTATAAATTGTTGATCGGCAGCATCATTCCACGGCCCATCGCTTTCGTGACGACGAAAGGGGCAGATGGAGTCGTCAATGCGGCGCCATTTTCCTTTTTCACGGTCGCTTCAAGCAACCCGCCGCAACTGGTCATCGCCGTCCAGCAGACGGAGCAAGGGCAAAAGGATACCGCAAAAAACATCTTGCTGAATCAGGAATACGTCATCCATATCGTCAGTGAAGAAATCGTCGAGGCAGTCAATGAAACCGCGGCACCACTCGCATATGGTGAAAGTGAACTCGAACGGACGAATTTGACGTTGGTCGATAGTGATTTGATCGATGTTCCGGCTGTCGCAGAAGCGAAGATCCGCTTTGAATTGAAGCTGACGAATCATCTCGAACTCGAAGGGGCCAACCTCTTGATTGGGGAGATCGTCCGGTATCACGTCGCGGATGAACTCGTCGAGTCGTTCCGGATTGATCCGGATGGTTTAAAAGCGATCGCCCGTCTCGCAGGTAACGACTATGCGAAAGTCGGAGACATCTTTACGATTGCCCGACCGACGAGCTGAAGGCGGATCGACGAGTAGGACTAGTATTTTTTAGAAGCAAAAAGGCACGTCCCGAACGCGGGACGTGCCTTCAGCGTATAGCCAAACTCTTATAAATCACGAAAATTTTACATGAGGATGCTGTCAGTTCACGCTTCCCTGTCTCGCCTCGTCTTCAAAGCGGCAATCTTCCGCGCCGCTACAGCAGAGCTGCAGGGTCGCGACCGATTGCTTTTCGCTTTAAAAGCGATTCGAGACGGATTGCGCTCTAAACCGTCTACAGTCTAAAAAGCGTCACGTTTCGTTGACTCCTACGGGAAAAAGTGCGTTTTTAACGCGACTTGCCAGAAGCAGGCAAGACCCTGCTCGTTGTCCGCTAGGATCAAGGAGCAACGGCTTGCGCCTCGCCCGAGGTAATCAACGAAAACAGACGCTTGATTGTGATAGTACCTTGTCTACAGTCTAAAGGCACGTCCCGAACGCGGGACGTGCCTTTTTATGTCGGACAACTGAAGAAGTTACTCTGCATGGTGACGTTTTTCGTACTGGAAACCATCGAGTAGAAAAAAGAGAATCGCCAGTGCCCAAATCCCGAGACAGCTGATCAAAAAGGCGACGAGCGGTGAAACGGCTCCGTAATAGCTGATGATTAACGGGTCATTCAGTTCAACGAACATCTGGGTCGTCAGCAACGTACAGATTAATCCGGATAAGAGGCTGATGAAGAGACCACTCCACGTCTTAATCACGAGACCAATCATACACGAGATGAGGATGAACAACAGGACGACGGCATTAAAGGCATCCGGCCGGATGAAGGCCGACACGTAGTCGGCATACATCGGAACGAAATAGAGCACCCCGGACAATAACCCTTGAACGAGGTTGATGACATAACTTTTCGAGCGCATTAGTGGAAACTCTCCCATCGTTCCATCAGTTCGAGGAGGTCCGTATCAATCTGATCCCGTTCTGCCGACAGCGCCGTCGCCTTCGGAATATCGTTGAAGACTTCCGGTTCGCAAAGCAGTTGTTCGATTTCAGTTGATCGAGTTTCCAGCCGTTCGATGTCTTGTTCGAGTTGTTCGAGCTGTTGTTTCTTTTTTCGTTCTTCTTTTTGCGCATCTTTGTCGATGCTTTTCGAAGCAGCGACTTTGATTGCTTTTTCTTCCTCTGCTTCGAGGCGGGCGATTTCTTCTTTCTCGGCCTTCTTCTCCATATAGTAAGAGTAGTCGCCGAGATAATCCGTCACACCGTCCGGATTCATCTCGATGACGCGTGTCGCAACCCGGTCGATGAAGTAACGGTCGTGGGAGACGAACAGGAGCGTGCCTTCATAGTCGACAAGCGCGTTCTCAAGCACCATCTTCGAATCAAGATCGAGGTGATTGGTCGGCTCATCGAGAATGAGGACGTTCGTTTTGCGTAATTTTAACTTCGCGAGGGCGAGGCGTCCGCGCTCGCCGCCGGATAATTCATGAACGAGCTTGAAGACATCATCACCACTGAACAGGAATTGACCGAGGACGGACCGGACTTGTTGTTCCCGCATCAACGGCCACTCGTTCCAAATTTCATCGATGACCCGGTTGCGGTCGTTGAGCTCGGCTTGCTCCTGATCGTAGTAACCGACGGAAACGCCGGTCCCGAAACGATGTTCACCGAATAACGGTTTAATCCGGTTGACAAGAACTTTCAGTAACGTCGATTTTCCGATTCCGTTCGGACCAACGAGGGCGAGGGATTCGCCACGTTGTAAGCGGAACGTGATGCCTTTTGAGACGGCTTCTTCATAGCCGACCGCGAGTTGCGTGACTTGTAACACATCGTTCCCACTTTGTTTTTCAATCGGGAACGACAGGACGGTGCTGCGTTCATCCCCATCCGGACGATCAATCCGGTCGACTTTTTCAAGACGTTTGCGGACGCTTTGTGCGCGTTTCGTCGTCGTCGCCCGTGCGATGTTACGCTGGATGAAGTCTTGCATCTTCGCGATGTCTTCCTGTTGCTGTTCGAACTGCTTCATCTCTTGTTCATACAGTGCTGCCTTTTGTTCCAAGTACTTCGTGTAGTTGCCGGTAAACTTCCGGCAGACGTTGCGTGACAGTTCATAAACGACGTTGACGACCTGGTCGAGGAAGTAACGATCGTGGGAGACGATCAAGACCGCTCCACGGTAACCAGCCAGGTAACTTTCGAGCCAAGAGAGTGTATCGATGTCGAGGTGGTTCGTCGGCTCATCAAGAATCAACAGCTCAGGTGCCTGAAGCAACATCTTCGCCAGTGCGAGTCGCGTCCGTTGTCCACCGGATAGCGTCTGGATCCGGCGTGAATAATCGTCCGGATAAAAACGCATCCCGTGCAGGACGGAGCGGATGTTGGCTTCGAACTGATAGCCGCCGGCGTCCGAGAAGTCATGTTGTGCCTGATCGTATGTTTTCAACAGACGGTCGTAAGCAACAGCATCATTCAAGATATGGTCCATCCCCATCTCAATCTCCATCCGACGGAGCGAACGTTCCTGCTCTTGCAGGTGTTCGAACACGGTCAACATTTCATTCCAAATCGTTTCATTCGACTCAAGACCACTGTCCTGGGCGAGGTAACCGATTTTCACTTCCTTACTCTTCATGATCTCACCAGAGTCATGACTGAGCTCTCCGGCGATGATTTTTAAAAGTGTCGATTTTCCGGCACCATTTCGTCCGACGAGCGCAATCCGGTCTCGCTCCTGTACTTCGAGTTTAATATTGTCTAAAATCGGCTCAACACCGAATGATTTTGATAGTTGGTTCACTTGTAAGAGAATCATAAAAACATCCATCCTTCCACCCTTTAGTCTATCATGAAAAAAACGCAGGAGTCCCGTGGAATATATTATTTGTTAGTCTATGTGAAGTGGTTTACAATCAAAGAGAATAGAATTCTTTGCATTGATTTGGGTGCCACGTCAGAACGTGGCCGAAGGGGGAACTGCAGTATGAATGGGCCAGACACAAAAATACCACAAGCGACGGCGAAACGACTGCCGTTATATTATCGTTTCATTCAGAGTCTTTATAACTCAGGCAAGCTGCGCGTCTCTTCAGCAGAGCTCAGTGAAGCGGTCAAAGTCGATTCAGCGACGATCCGCCGCGATTTTTCCTACTTTGGGGCGTTAGGGAAAAAAGGATACGGTTACAACGTACAACATCTATTGACGTTTTTCCGAAAGACACTGAATCAGGATGAAGTCACGAATGTGGCACTTGTCGGGGTCGGACATCTCGGAACGGCGTTTGCAAATTATAACTTTTTAAAGAATAATAGTACTCGGATAGTCGTTGCGTTTGATGCGGACGAAAACAAGGTCGGAACAACGACGCAAGACGTTCCTATCTATCATGTCTCTGACATGAAAGAGCAAATCGAAGCGAACAAGGTTGATGTCGCCATCTTGACGGTCCCATCCCAGTTCGCACAGTCAGTAGCGGATGAGTTAGTTGAGTATGGTGTGACCGGAATCCTGAACTTTACACCGGCGCGGTTGAACGTACCGGCCCATGTTCGGGTCCATCACATCGATTTGTCGATCGAGTTGCAGTCACTAGTTTATTTCATGAAGCATTATTCGCAATCAGCTGAAGGAGTGAAATCATAATGGAAAACCTTATTCCATCAACCATCGCGTTCATCGGACCAGGAAGCATCGCCTTGATCGGTGCCGTCGCCTTGATTATCTTCGGACCGAAAAAGTTACCGGAGCTCGGTCGTGCTGCCGGTCAGACGTTAAAAGAGTTCAAGAGTGCGACACACGGCATCATGGACGATGATAAAGACAACAAGGATGAATCGAAAGAGAAGTGATTAAATTATGGCGATTGATCAAGAACAGAGTGTGACATCGCATCTAGACGAGTTGCGCAAGCGGATCGTCTGGTCACTCATCATCGTCGTCGTCTTGTTCGCCGCGGCCTTTCCGCTCGTCCGACCGCTCGTGCGTTTTCTGCAGTCGGACCTGAAAGAGCTCGGCATCGGATTGAATGCCTTTAATGTGGCCGATCCCCTGATGTTGTACTTGAATTTAGCGTTCATCATCGCGGTCGTCCTGGCTTCACCATTTTGGATGTACCAGCTATGGGCGTTCATCCGACCTGGTTTATTCGAACAGGAACAAAAAGCGACCTTGACGTATATTCCGGTCACGTTTTTCTTATTTTTGTCCGGGATCGCGTTCTCTTATTTTTGGTTACTTCCGTTTCTACTCAAAGTATCGACGGAACTTGGGCAAGAGCTCGGCATCGAGCAAGTCATCGGGGTCGAAAACTATTTCAGTTTCTTAATCCGGCTGACGATTCCGTTCGGTATCTTGTTCCAACTGCCGGTCGTGACGATGTTCTTGACTCGTCTTGGACTCGTGACGCCATTGTTCATGCGGAAAAATCGGAAATATGCGTACTTTGCGCTGTTTGTCATCGCGGCTTTAATCTCACCACCGGATGTGACGTCACATCTGATGATTTCGGTACCGTTGTTCGTCCTCTATGAAATCAGCATCATGATTTCAGCCCGGACGTACAAAAAAGTACTGATTCTTGAGCAACAAGCGGAGCTTGAGAGACAAGCGAATTTGATGCGTGAGTTGAATAAGTAACAGTCTCCTCTCGGTCGTTTCGGCGACGGAGAGGTTTTTGTTTGGAAGCGCTCTTTTTATATTGAAAAAGTGAATCGATATGGTTTATACTGATTACAAGAATATGAGGGGGCTTAGCTCAGCTGGGAGAGCGTTTGGCTGGCAGCCAAAAGGTCGTCGGTTCGAGCCCGATAGTCTCCATATGTACATCACTTGGCATTTGCCGAGTGGTGTTTTTTGTTATAGTGGTGGCGGCAAAACAGAAGCTTACAGCCTGGATGATGTTGATGAACCGATTGAAGTCGTTTTCTGTGTTTATCCTTTTGAGGGAATGGGAAATTTCTTAATAGGTAATCAAGAGGGGGAAGCATTATGAATCCATTTACGACGTTAATTGCCTTCATCGTCGGCTGTCTTGTTCTGTATCTCGGAATCCGTGATAAGAACGGTTGGTTGATTGGTGTGGCACTGATTCCGTTAGCAATTGTTGCGTATAGCGTCATCTATCTCATCATTCAAGTTTCAGCCTAGAAACTCCTTTTTTAAGGAAGTTTCTTTTTTTTTGAAACATAAATGGTAAACTGTAAGTATATGACAGTATAGACAGTTGAAACGAGGGAGGGCATTTCAGGATGGAACAAACGCTCCGAGAGGAACGATTACAGGCGTTGACGGTTGCTTATATCGAAAAAAATCAATTGCAGAATAAGAGTTGGGTCATCGCTGCCTTGATGGCGACAGCAGGAACGTTCACGGAAATCTTCAGCACGACCATGTATTTGAGTCTGTTACCGCTTGTCTTTCTCGTGTTTGATCTCCCGTTTCGACTCGAAAAACGAAAAATCCTGGCGCGCTATCTCTCAAGCGACCAAGTGACGAACCAATCGTTGCTGTGGCTCGGGACTCAATTCGTCCTGTACGGTTCGCTGTACACCGTGATACTTGAGACGAAAGAGATGTCAATCTGGAAAATTGCCCTTTCGATGCTGATCATCCTCGCACCGGTCTATTACGTTACGGACTGGTTGTTTAAAAAGATTGCCCGGTCAGGCGATCCCGACTTCGTCAGTGATAAAGAAATTCATGCGAATGTTAAAGAAGTGGAGGAGTGACAGGGTGAGTACATTGATTGAAAAAAATACACGGTTGAAATTACTCGGACCGCCATTAAAAAGGATTCAGCATCTGGTGCCGGTTCCGGTTCTGCTGCTTGCGCTTGCTGGTTGGTTCATCCCGGGTTTTCGGGAAACAGGGCTGTTCTCCTTATTTGCGATTACGGTATTCTGTTTGGCTAACGCACTTAGAGAAATCATTCGTCTGCGGATTTTAAAGCAACGCCTCGCGAAGGACGTCTATAAAAAGACGGTCTTGAAAGTGGCACGTGTGTCGATGATCGGTTCGTTCATCCCGATCCTTACACTTTATGTGGGGACTGTTTTTCCACAATACGCCGGTATTTCTTTTACGGTCTTTCTTGTGTCGATCATCGTCGCCTATTTGATTGTGTCCCAATTGAACAAACAAGCGAAACAACTGGATCCGGCATTCGTCACGATGCGTGAGATTGAGCGTTACCGTAAGTAAGCGAAACACACAAGAGGAGTGAACGGATGAGAAACACTTTAAGCACGTATCAAAAATGGACAAAAATCAGCCGACAAATCCGGACGTATGTAATTGCGGGCGTATTTTTTGCGGTGCTGTTCTTCTCCGGAAGCGGGCACCTGACGGATTCAGCAGTTGGATTTTTGATTCTTACGCCGTTACTCGCCTATAATGGCATGCAGCGAGTGATCCAATCCGTTCTGTTAGTTCGGTCGAAGGTACAGGCGCGATCAGTCAGTCTAATGTTTGGTGGGATCACTTTACTCGAAGCGGTCTTTATTGCGGGTGCCGCAGTTGTCGCCCCGCACCTTGGACAGTGGGGCTATCTGTTTCCGCTAATGTTGTGGATTTCAGGGATGCTGCAATTTCAAAATTGGACGGACCGGACGGTAACGAAGCTCGATAAAATGGATTTGCTTGAGACACCGGACCGAAAAGGAATCGAACACCGTCATCCGACGGGCGAAGGAATCGGGATGTAACGAGGAGGCAGACGATGGAGAGCATGCAACGCGAGCGGAAAATGGATTATATCCGATTTTCAAAACAGGCACGTTACATTCAAACGGTCTTGTTTGGACTGGTATTGTTTGTATTTCTCTTTTTAACAGACGATTGGCATCTGACAGAATCATCGTTTCAGTATTTTTTGTTAGTCCCTTTGTTGTCCTATCAATGGATCGTCCGATTCCTGAAGTACCGCTATTTCAAGAAGCGGTTTGACGGGCTTGAGGCCTGGGATCATCTCGGACTACCGTATATATTGATCAGTATCATCGAAGTACTGGTCGTCGTCCTGGGGCAAATCATCACGCCCTACGTAGCGCGTCCCGAATACATCGGACCGTTCCTTGTCTTTTTCCTAACGGTGCTGTCATTGGACCGAATTGTCGATAAACGGATTAAACGACTCGATCCGACACACTTATCAGAACAGGAATTGATCCGGGCGGAACGGGAAGAAAAACGAATCAAATATTGACTGGTCATCTTAGAGCAACAAAAAAACGCAAGAAGGCGGCGGATTCCGGATTCGCCTACTTCTTGCGTTTTTAGTTGTGACCGCATCATGTAGAGGTTATTTTTTTGACAGCAAATAAATGAAGTAAGGAGCACCGATGATCGCAACGACGATTCCTGCCGGGATGCCTTGCGGGTCAGCGACGTTCCGACCAATCGTATCGGCGAGGACGAGTAACCATCCGCCAATCAAAACGGCGATCGGTAAGAACAGTTGATGCCTTGGACCGACGAGGGCGCGCGCGATATGGGGCGCCATCAAACCGATGAAGGCGATCCCGCCTGTTACAGAAACGGCGGATGCAGCGAGTGCGACAGCGGCGAGTAACAGTTGGATGCGCTCCTTTTCAATCGCGACGCCGACGCCGATCGCAACCGGTTCATTCAGCGCCAGAAGATTGAGTTTGTTTGCCTTATAAAACGTAAACGGTACGAGAATAAGCAGCCAAGGCAATAACGCGTAGACGAATGTCCAGTCCGTTCCCCAGATGTTCCCGGCGAGCCATTTGGCGATGAAGTCGACCTTCTCACGGCGCGCGGATGAAATCAGGACGACCATGATGCCGGATAACGCCATCGAGAATCCGACCCCGGTCAAAATCAGACGAATCGGTTGCAGGCCACGGACACGGTCATACGATAAGGCATAAATGGCAATCGCTGTGATCAATGCCCCGATGAAGGCAGCAACCGGTAACCCATAGATGAACGCACCGACATCGACCGGGAAGTAAAGGAAGAAGGCGGCGATGGCGACACCAGCACCTGTATTGATACCGATGATGCCGGGATCTGCGAGTTCGTTGCGGGTGATGCCCTGAAGAATCGCACCGGATAAGGCGAGTGCCATGCCGGCGAGTACCGTGATTAAAATCCGCGGCAGGCGGAGTGAGAACAAAACAAATTCTTCTTTGAACGAGCCTTGACCGAACAGTGTCGGCAGAAGCCGGTCGTACGAGAGGGAGGCGGGCCCAAGCCCGATACTGATGATGATCGTTCCGAGCAATAACAGACTAAAGACGATAAAGATCAACCGCTGACGGCGGCGGAGCGATGTTTCGATCATGAGAACGCACGACCTCCTTTGCGGACGATGAGTAAGAAGAACGGCAGCCCGAGCATCGAGACGATCGCAACGACCGGTGTTTCGTATGGAGCATACAGTGTCCGGCCAATCGTGTCCGCGAGTAACATGAACGTCGCACCGAAGACGGCGGTCATCGGGAGGATGAAGCGGTAATCGGTGCCGACGATTGCGCGGACGATGTGCGGAATCATCAAGCCGATGAATGCCATGTTACCGACTAAAGCAACGGCGGCCCCGGCGAGCAGGATGACGACGACGTAGAGTACACCTTTAATCCGGGTGATGTTTTGCCCGAGCCCGAGTGCGACTTCTTCTGATAAGCTTAAAATCGTTAATTGACGTGAGAAGATCATCGCAATCGCGATGCCGATCAGGATGACGGGGGTGATGATTTGCAGTTGCCCCCAGGTCGTTCCAATCAGCCCGCCGGATGTCCATTGCGAGACGTCTTGAGCGATTTTGAAGTAAATGCCGATCCCTTCTGCGATTGCGTATAAAAAAGCAGAAATCGCGGCCCCGGCGAGGACGATTCGAAGTGGTGAAAACCCGCCACGTTTTGAGGCACCGATCCCGAAGACAAGTAGGGCACCGGCTGCTGCTCCAAGGAAACACGCGAGCATGATGCCATAGTAATTGATACCGGGAATGAAGACGAGCGCAAGAGCAAGGGCCGCGTTCGCGCCTGCCGTCAGCCCAAGCAGTCCGGGATCGGCAAGGGGATTACGTGTCATCGCCTGCATGATCGCACCGGAGACACCGAGTGCAGCCCCGACCAGCATCGCAGCGACTTCGCGCGGTAATCGGATTTCCTGAATGATTTTTGCTTTACCGTTCAAGGGACCGAACGTCAAAGCGTTCCAGACCTCACGTATCGTCGTGTCGGCGGCACCGAACGTCATCGAGATCCAGAACATGACGACGAACAGGAGTAAACCGAACGTGATTTTCAGTCCGAACGGGAATCGACCGGATGACATAGTTATCGTCTCACTTTCATTAGATAGTCAAAAAGGAGGGACCGAAAAATCGGTTCCCTCCTTATTTTTGTTACGCACCAAGGAAACTTTTCTTGAAGAACTCGAGCTGACGTTCGAGCGTCAATGGATCATTGAAGTAAAATTCTTTCGAATCGACTTCGAAGACGTGGTTGTTTTTAACAGCAGGAATATTTTTGTATGTGTCTGTTTCTGTGAACGAGTTATCTGCTTCTGCCGTCTTACTGAAGATGAGGTAATCCCCTGCATATTCAGGTAAGACTTCCGGTGATAGCGCGTAATAGCCGTCTTTTAAGGCCATTTCCGTAACTTTTTCCGGCATCTTTAATTTCATTTCCTGGTAGAGGATTTCTGTACCGCGTCCCCAGTTGTCGCCGAAGACGTAAAGCTGTTTATCGAAGCTTTCGATGACAGAGACCGTCGCATCGTCACCGATTTTGGCTTTAATCTCTGTTCCGGCGTCCGCTGCGCGTGTTTGGAAGTCTTTGACCCAATCGCGTGCTTCTTGTTCTTTATTGAGCAATTTACCGATTTCGATATGTTGTGTCAAATAGTCGACTTTGCCGTACGTGTACGTGACGGTTGGAGCGATTTCTTTAAATTTATCGATGTTTTTTGTTGTATTGTAGCCGATGATGAGATCGGGTTCGAGTTCGATGACTTTTTCGACGTTTTCTTCTGATACTTCCTGGACGTCTTTCAAATCAAACTTCGGATTCGATTTTGACCACGAATCGACACCGACGAGTGGGACGTCGAGTGCCATGACGTTTCCGGCGAAACCGGCAAGGACGACGACGCGTTTCGGATCAGCCGGGACTTCGACGTCACCTTCTTCCGATTTATAGGTGATCGTTTCTTTTTTCGTATCGGAAGACGTATCTTCTGTTTTATCTGTATTGCCGCAGGCGGCGATGACGAGTGCTAAGAGTAATAAAATCGGTAAGAGTACTAGTTTCTTCATGTGGTTAATCTCCTTTGATTAAGTTGTAGGTGACACACATCGGCTTATTCGTCCGTGGATCACGACCGATTTCGGCATCGATATGAAATACTTCTTTTAAGACGTCATGCGAAATGACTTCCTCGCACGTTCCGGCTTTGACGACTTCGCCTTCTTTCATCGCGATGATGTAGTCGGCGAAACGGGCGGCCTGATTTAAATCATGTAACACCATGACGATCGTCCGGCCTTCCGTCCGGTTGAGATGCTCGAGCAGCTCGAGGACTTCGAGCTGGTGGGCGAGATCAAGGTAAGTCGTCGGCTCATCGAGGAAGATGATATCCGTTTCCTGCGCCAGCGCCATCGCAATCCAGACGCGTTGCCGTTGACCACCGGACAAGGCGTCGACCGGACGGTGTTTGAATGCCGTCGTATCCGTTGCCTCTAACGCCCAGTCAATGATCTCGTAATCATGTTTCGTTAAGCGACCAAATCCTTTTTGATAAGGAAAACGACCGTATGAGACGAGCTCTGCGACCGTTAGACCGCTTGCACTTTCCGGTGTCTGAGGCAGGATCGCCATTTTCCGGGCAAGCAGCTTTGTACTTTCCTTCGCAATATCGAGACCGTCAAGCAGGGCACGACCAGACTGATGGGGGATGATTCGGGTCATCGCTTTCAATAAGGTCGATTTACCGCAACCATTCGCACCGATGATTGTCGTGATTTGCCGATCCGGAATCTGAACCGTCAAGTCTTTGACGATGGTACGATCTCCGTATCCGATACTGATTTCTTCTGTTGCTAGACGTACCATACGCAGAGGCTCCTTCTCGTTTAAAGTTGTTTTCATTGATAATGATTATCACTATCGTCTCCCTAACCATACCAGTCTCATAAAAACGCTGTCAACATTTTTTCTTGTCTTCAAGAGATGTTCACGTTATCATTGGAAATGAGAATGATAATCAGTCGTAGTCGAGAGCGAGGAGTGAGTGAGATGGAACAGCAGGAATTGTTTGATGTAACGGTAATTGGTGGAGGCCCGGCCGGGTTATACTCGACTTTCTATAGCGGATTACGCGGGATGAAGACGAAAATCATTGAATACCAGGCAGAGCTTGGTGGCAAGATTCATGTTTATCCGGAGAAGATGATTTGGGATGTCGGGGGACAGCCACCCATTACCGGAGCGAAGCTGATCGAGCAACTCGTCGAACAAGGCTTAACGTTTAATCCGTCCGTGCACCTGAATGAAAAAATCATTTCGATCGCAAAAGACGTATTCGGAAACTTCGTCCTCGAAGCGGAGTCGGGAGAAATTCATTATTCGAAGACAGTCATCGTCGCTGTCGGCGGCGGGATACTCAATCCCCAAAAACTGAAGATTGAAGGGGCCGAACGGTACGAAGTGTCGAACTTGAACTATACCGTCAAATCGATTGAGCGGTTTAAAGATAAGACGGTCCTGATTTCAGGTGGCGGTAACTCAGCGATCGACTGGGCGAACGAGCTCGAACCGATTGCGAAAAAAGTTTACGTCACATACCGGAAAGACTGTTTCACAGGTCACGAGGCACAAGTCGACCAACTCGTCCGAAGCTCAGCCGTCTGTCTCCTCAACACGACGATTCATAAGTTGATCGCAAGCGACGATCACCACCGGATTGCGTCCGTCGAATTGATTGATTGTGCGACGGACGTGACAAACATCGTTGACGTCGATGAAGTCATCATCAACCATGGCTACGAACGGGAAGCAGAGTTGCTCGCGAACTCGGAACTCGACATCAAACAAGTCGACGACTTTTACATCGCCGGTAACGCGTCGAGCGAATCAAGTGTACCGGGATTGTATGCAGCAGGAGATATTTTGACGCATGACGGAAAGGTGAACTTGATTTCGGGTACATTCCAGGACGCGGCAAACGCCGTCAACCGGGCGAAGCAGTTCATTGAACCGGATGCTGCCAAAGTCGCGATGGTCTCATCCCACAATGAAGTTTTCAAAAAACGGAACCGTGAATTGATTCAAGAAATGGTCAACGAAAAGTAAAAAACACCTGTCTTAAAGATCGCCCCTCGTCACATGGACGTCGGTCGTCTTTAGAGCAGGTGTTTTTTTGTTTAAGGATTAATCTTCATCTTCATCTTCATCTTCATGCTCGTCGTCCGAGTCATCATCTGAATCATCATCTTCGTCCTGACCTTGATCATCGTCTTGCTCGTCTTCTTCAACGTGACGGTGCTCTGATTTCGTTTCTTCGTGATCGAAGTACTCGAGTTCAATCTCCAACTCGTAAGAACCAGAGAGAGCGAATAAGCTGACGAATTGTGCCCGTAATTCCTCTTCCGTCATCTTCGGATGTGACTCGATGAACTGAATCAATTGGCGGACACGGGTTTCATCGACCGTTGCGTCATTCGTTTTGACACGCAGCTGACTCTTCTTCTTTTTAAACTGGTATTTAATCTGACTTTGCGTCGTCTCTGTCGCGAGAGCAATCTTCATTTTTTTCAGCATATCTTCATAGCGGTGACCACCCTTGTTGCGTTCTTTGCCATCGAGAATTCCATCACCATCAGAATCCCGTTTGTATGGTTTTGTCCCAAGCTCGAGTTCGATGGCGTTAGTTAAGCCATCACGGTCCGTATCTTCATGTGCGTCGCTGATCTTATCGCGGTCGCTGTCTTTCTTCCGTGGATTGAGTTTGAGCTTATATTCGGTGTAGTTGCTTAAGCCGTCATGGTCCGTATCTTGCTGCGCAAGTTTTTTCCCTTTAAGCTTGTACTTCTTTTCCCAGCTGTCATGGATTCCGTTCTTGTTGCGGTCATGCTTCGATGTTTTACTCTTGGCATCGATTGAGCCGAGCGGCGTCAGCATCAACGCACAAGCGAGGCCGGCAGTAACGACATAATTGATTTTTTTCATGTGAACGTAGTCTCCTTTTGTGAACTTCGGTAACTGGCAAGCATAGCTTGAAGCGGTAGCCCCTATAGTTTTGCGTCACCACATTTCTGTGGGTTTGCCCGTTCGATTCCGGTGAAGAACCGTATATTCAGTATAAGTGATTTGTTTCTATGGATAGATAAGGGTTTTCGATAATGAGTCAGTAAAATATAAATTATTTGAAGTGAGATAATAAATATATTCTAAATCACTTTTTTTAATAAAAGTAACTATTTTTAAAACAATATTTAAATTAAATTAAACTATGTTGACTTTTTATTTAATATAATTCATATTTGGATTATATTAAATAGAAGTGGGGTCTAGTTTATGGGGAGTTTATCGATTGCGATTGGTGTTATTATTTTCATGGTTGGACAATTTTATTTATCTAGGAAAAATGGAAAACTCGCGTGGCTATTACCGGTACTGATTGTACTCGCTGGGATCTACATCTATTTCTATGGAGGCGTCTGGTCTGAGGACAAAAAATCTTTAATACAAATCGGTACAATGATTAGTACTTCGACGTTGATTGGTATTGGATTGGATGGGGAAAAAGCGCGTAAAAAACGTTTGAAGCAGGAAAAGGATCGACTCGAAGTGCAAGATTTGTAACGTAAAAATAGATAGAGGAGTACACTACAATGGACAGAAATGAAGTTCCTCCATGGGTATTGGCATTAGAACAAGAACATCTTGAATTCATACGGAAGTTTGTTTTAAATTCAGGATCGCTTAAAGATATGGCAGTTGCGTATCAAGTCTCGTATCCGACGGTTCGAACG
Organism: Exiguobacterium sp. s127; assembly: GCF_018618695.1. Taxonomy (NCBI): domain Bacteria; kingdom Bacillati; phylum Bacillota; class Bacilli; order Caryophanales; genus Exiguobacterium; species Exiguobacterium sp. s127. The sequence continues at coordinate 21,504 of NZ_JACSMO010000009.1, forward strand.
AAGCTGAATCAACTCATTCAACGGATTGAGTCAGTACAGGAAGATGATGTCGAATTCGTTAACATGATTAAGAACCTTGTCATCGATGAGCGGATTAGTTTAGATGTCGCGAAAGTAATCATTGATAAGTATCGAATGGATAAATCTCATTAAAAGAAAACAAGCGCGTCTTCGAATAGCGAAGGCGCGCTTGTTGATGAAAATACTTACTTATTCTTTATCATTTTTTTTGTTTTGTTCCTTCTCAATCATCTTCTTCGCAGCCATCCGGAAGCGGAAAATCAGATAGAGACGGTAAAAGTCGATCGCTGCGAACAGTGTCAACAGAATCGTCCAAAAGTTAAAGACGGTTCCTGCCTCGATCGAGTTGCTGTACGCGAGGTACATGAACAGAATACCGAACAGGGCATAAAATAATGCCATGAAGTTTGAGCCTTGGCGCATGAAAACACTACCTTTCGTAAGTTAAGTCATTGCATAGAGTGCGAGTACGACAATTCCGTTATTGAAAACGTGAATCGCAATCGGTGCTATGATGCGGCGCGTTTTGACGAAGACGAGTGAGAAAACAAAACTCATCGCGACATAAATCAAAAACTTGTTGTCTCCGTGGATGAACCCGAAGATAACACCACTGAGAACGAAGCTGAAGACGAAGTTCAGTTTTGTCGACAAGTTCCCGAACATAATGTGACGGAATAAAAATTCTTCCATGATCGGTCCGAGTAAGACGACCATCAGCTGTAAAATCGGGATGACTTGGATTGCTTTCATGATGTCATCCGTATTTTGTGATTTCGCGACGTTTTCGAGTCCACCAGACATCCAGGCATCAAGCAGGTTGACGCTAATCAGTAAGGCGTAAAGCAACACGATTCCGATCCCGATCCACTTTAATGTGTCAATCGGATCCGTCTGATTGCCCTCTGCTTTCCACTTCTGCCAGTCAGGACGAAGACAGAAGAACGAGACGATGACAGCAACGGTAAAGCCAATCGCAAGCCACCAGCCGAGGACACCCGGAATTTGGCTTTTTGAGAGAAAGCTCGGGAATGTTGCCGGTACGAGCTGGACGATCAAATAAATCACAATCGGAATGATGTGACGGATTTGCCACTTATCAGCCATGTTGAACGGCAGATTGACGGAATTTTTCATCGGTCGGGACACAACTCCTTTGTATTGAAGGTACTGTCCCGATTGTAACAAACAAACCGGCCGGGCGCACGAATGGTGATGGTTCAAAGATGGCGATTTCGGGAAAACGGATAAGGGTTCAGGGTTGAATTTCAATCGAAAACCGTTTAAGATAAAAATATGTTAGCACTCCGTTAAAGTGAGTGCTAAAAAACAGTCATTTTCAAGGAGGATGTTTCGCATGTTAAAACCACTTGGTGATCGCATCGTGATCGAAGTCGTTAAAAAAGAAGAAACAACACTCGGAGGAATCGTTCTTCCTGGGTCAGCGAAAGAAAAGCCACAAGAGGGTAAAGTCATCGCTGTCGGTACAGGCCGTGTGACAGAGCAGGGTGTACGTGTACCACTTGAAGTGAACGTCGGCGACCATGTCATCTACGCGCAGTATGCCGGGTCAGAAGTCAAGGTCGATGGCAATGAATACTTAATCTTACGCGAAAGCGATATTTTAGCAGTAGCACAATAATAAAAGGGGGATTTCAGTCATGGCAAAAGATATCTTATTCAGTGAAGAAGCACGCCGCGCGATGCTCCGCGGTGTCGACGCATTAGCAGACGCAGTCAAAGTGACGATCGGACCAAAAGGACGTAACGTCGTTCTCGAACGTAAATTCGGTTCACCACTCATCACGAACGATGGTGTGACAATCGCAAAAGAAATCGAACTTGAGGACCACTTTGAAAACATGGGTGCGAAACTCGTCGCGGAAGTCGCGTCGAAAACGAACGAAATCGCAGGGGATGGTACGACAACAGCGACAGTCCTCGCACAAGCGATGATCCGTGAAGGACTCAAAAACGTCACAGCGGGCGCAAACCCGATGGTTATCCGTAAAGGAATCGAAAAAGCGGTCCGCCGTGCCGTCGAAGAGCTCCACGCCATCGCAAAACCGATTGAAGGCAAAGAAGCAATCGCACAAGTTGCGGCGATTTCTGCTGCTGACGAAGAAGTCGGTCAATTGATCGCGGAAGCAATGGAACGTGTCGGTCAGGACGGTGTCATCACGATCGAAGAGTCACGCGGCTTCACGACAGAACTCGACGTTGTTGAAGGGATGCAGTTCGACCGTGGATATGCGTCACCATACATGATTACGGATTCCGACAAGATGGAAGCGGTGCTTGAGAACCCGTACATCTTAGTCACAGATAAAAAAATCTCGAACATCCAGGAAATCTTGCCAGTCCTTGAGCAAGTCGTCCAACAAAATAAACCGCTCTTAATCATCGCGGAAGACGTCGAAGGCGAAGCACTCGCGACACTCGTCGTCAACAAACTCCGTGGTACGTTCAACGCGGTTGCGGTGAAAGCACCAGGCTTCGGTGACCGCCGTAAAGCGATGCTCGAAGACATCTCAATCGTCACAGGGGCAGAGTTGATCACAGAAGAGCTCGGTCTTGATTTGAAAGAAACACAAATCATGCAACTCGGCCGTGCGTCGAAAGTCGTCGTCTCAAAAGACAACACGACGATCGTCGAAGGACACGGACACAGTGATTCAATCGAAGCACGTGTCGGCGCCATCCGTGCGCAAATCGAAGAAACGTCAAGCGACTTCGACCGTGAAAAACTGCAAGAGCGTCTTGCGAAACTCGCGGGCGGCGTAGCTGTCGTCAAAGTCGGAGCAGCAACAGAAACGGAACTGAAAGAACGCAAGCTCCGGATTGAAGATGCACTGAATGCGACACGTGCAGCCGTCGAAGAAGGAATCGTTGCCGGTGGGGGAACAGCCTTTATTCACGTGACGAAAGCCGTCGAATCGATTCTTGCTGTCTCAACAGGCGACGAAGCGACAGGCGTCAACATCGTCCTTCGTGCGCTCGAAGCACCACTCCGTCAAATCGCGGAAAACGCCGGTCAAGAAGGTTCAGTCATCGTCGAGCGTCTCAAGCATGAAGCGCAAGGAATGGGCTACAACGCCGCGACAGACGAGTACGTCGACATGATTGAAGCGGGAATCGTCGACCCGGCGAAAGTGACGCGTTCAGCACTTCAAAACGCAGCGTCTGTTTCAGCGATGTTCTTAACGACAGAAGCCGTCATCGCCGATAAACCAGAACCAGCCGGATCTGCTCCTGCAATGCCTGATATGGGCGGCATGGGTGGAATGGGCGGAATGATGTAAAATATAAGCATTCAACCCGTTGATTGGTAGAATTAGATTGAAGGATTGCTATTCTACTTTTGATTTTTGGGAAGACCCTTTGTAAGTTCACTGAACTTATAGAGGGTCTCTTTTTTGTTTCGTTAATATAGAATTTTATTGAGAACTGCTTTAAATATCAGGGTTTCAATTGAACTGTATGCGTCTACTTCTGATGGTTTTAGGGATTAGGTAAATTTTTTTGTTAAAATATAATCTGGGAGCAGGAAAATTATATAATTAGAAACCGGATAAACAAAGAATCTATAAAGGAGAAGAAAAATGAAAAATAAAATTCATATCATGGGTGCTTCGGGATCTGGAACGTCAACACTGGGTAAAGCTTTAGCAGAAATTCTTCCCCACAAAATTTTTGATGCAGATGATTACTTTTGGATATCTAAATTTACCGAACAACGACCTATACCTGACAGAATAGAAATGCTAAAGAGTGATTTATCACAATCTGAACAGTGGATTTTATCGGGAGCCACGGTAAACTGGGGAGATTATTTCAAGTCTTATTTCGATCTCGTTATTTTCTTGTGGGTTCCATCGGAAATTAGACTCGAAAGATTGCAGAAGCGAGAAATCGAAAGATATGGGAAAGAAGTACTACCGGATGGGGATAAGCATGAACAATCGCAAATTTTTTTGGAGTGGGCTTCACTATATGATCATGCTGGTCCAGAAGTTAGAAGCAAAGTTCTGCATGAGCAGTGGATGAATGAATTATCTTGCCCGATATTAAGAATTGAAGGTGATTACTCGGTTGAAGAATGTGTGGCGATGGTTAAGGGGTACTTGAGTAAGTCATATTAAAATTAACTCTAAATTGAGAAGAAACTTTCGATATTTAACTGAAGAATTAACTTGGAAAATACATAGTGAAGGGTGAAATTAATGAATCAATCTAAAAAAATCGTGATTCGGCCTTTAACGGAACAATCCATAACTATCATCAACGACACAAATGAATCGTTCCCTATCATTGGTAAAGTCCTTCCTCGTTTTTCTGACGGCATTTGGTCTTACGAAGAACAGTTATACGATACTCTATCAGAAATCCGTTTCCCGGATGACACACTGGATTGGTCTACTTATATCGACAGCAGTGAAAAAATTGTTTTGTTAGCTTTTCATGAGAACGAATGCATTGGGCAAATCCGTCTCGTCAAAGACTGGAATCGTTTGGCCTACATTGAAAATATCGCTGTCCGAAGCAGTTTTCGGAAAAATGGTGTCGGCCATTTGTTGCTTGAAGCAGCCGAAACCTGGGCGAAGGAACAGTCGTTGATCGGCTTATCGCTTGAAGCGCAAAACGATAATCTGATTGCCTGCCGTTTTTATGCCAAAGAAGGATTTGTGCTTGGTGGGGTAGATACGCTGAAACAGTCTGCTAATCCGGAAATTGATATCACGTTGTACTGGTATAAACTGTTTGAGAAGACTAAAGGAACTGACGATGAACAAAGATGAATTGATCGCATTAGCGGGGCAGATGTCGATTGATGAATATGTGTACGATGAAGAATGGGGTTATTCTACGAGTGAAGGGCCGCCGTCTGACTTGGCTTATGAAACAGCACGGCGTTTTCAGGATATTCAAATGCTTCCTGTGTTAATGGACCTGCTTGAACAGACTAAGCGACTAGAAATGAAACAGTATTTCTACTTTATGCTTGGGACAATTGGGATGAATACAGGTGACGTACGTGTTGCTGATTTTCTGTTAGAACGGCTGGCGCAAGAGACGAAGCCGACACTAATTGTCAGCATCCTCGATGAGCCGGCGAAACAGGAACGGGTACATGACGCGACGGATATCATCCAGTATGTCGAGGATTCCCGTTCGGCTATTCGAAATTCGGCGATTGATGCACTCGGCTCCTGTCGGGGGGCTTTAGCAGAAGAGGCGTTAATTCGATTTATTACGACCTCCACCGATTCGTTTGAGATCATGAGTGCGAATTTTGTGTTGGCAACGATCGGGACGGAGCGGGTGATTCCGCATCTGTTACCGCTCCTCGATCATCCGAAAGGTGATGTCCGGCACTCGGCACTCAATGCCATCAGTGAACTAGGAGACGACTCGTTCCTGCCAATGTTTATAAAAGGTTTGGAGGATCGGTCGGTCGACGTCAAAGCATATGCGTTGCTCGGAATTGCGAAACACGGGGATGCATCCTCCATTCAGCCGGTCGTCAAACGGCTGAAGACTATGTTGAAGCGAAAGCGGCAGATTCAAAGCGACGATGGTCTGGTTGCACTGCGTTTTTTGAATCGCTATCGACAATCGGATAAGACGATTCCGGTGTTGTTTGACTGGATCATCACGAAAAGATGGGATGTCCTGTTTGACGAGGAACGACAGTGGTTGAATAAATATCGGACATCTCACTAAATGATCCGTTCAAGATGGATTGACTAAAGCACATAAAAAGAGGAGCCGGATGTTGAGTCCTGCTCCTCCTTTAGTGTTGCAGAAATCATTTGAATCACGCGACTCCTGCAGGAAAAAGCGCAAGGTGACTTGCGCTGTCAGAGACAAACAAGACCCGCTTTCCTGTCCAGAGAGGACAGGAAAACTGGCTTGTGTCTCGCCTGAGGAAAGCGCGTGAAGAAAAAGTGATTTCTTAATTCGTTTATTGTTCCAAGCCGTTCTTCTCAATGATGGCATCCGATAGGCGTAAATCCTTCCGGACATCCGCTTGTTTTTTACATAAATCAAGGTCGACTTCGCTTGTCGTCGAGACGTCATAACAGACACCGTTGCCGGCTTTTTCCGTTAAGTCCGCTTCATAATAATAGTTTTGATAACGGAACGAACCATCACGGAACGCCGTCACGTTCGGTTCATCATCGACGAGCGAGTTGCCCATCATGTAGGATGACTCGAGGTTGAGCAAGTCGACGATCGTCGGAGCAATATCGATTTGTCCGCCGTTTTCTTTGATGATCTTTCCGTCCTGTTGATTCGGTTTCTTGATGAACAGCGGAACTTGCCGGTCAAGTTCGAACAGGTCGACCGGGTTGTCGATTCCGGCTTTCTCCCGCAGTTCGCTGCCTTCGTTCGTCAAGCCGCTGTCGTGGTCACCGTAAAAGATCACGAGGGTATCATCCCACATGTTTTTCGCTTTCAATTCGTCAATCATCAGTCCGACGCCTTGATCGACATAATGAACGGTCTGGTAATACCGTTTCAGCATCGGATCGTCGTACCCTGTTAAGTCGAGTTCGCGTTCGTCTTTTGGAATCTCATACGGCGTATGACTCGTCAAGGCGACGAGGAACGAGAAGAACGGCTCTTGTAACGTCTCCATATGTTCGATCGACTTCGTCAAAAACTGTTTATCATTTAAGGCCATTCCGATTTCTTTGTTGTCCGGATAATCTTTATTACTGAAAAAGTGATTGAATCCGAGGTTGTCGTAAACTTTGTCCCGGTTCCAAAACCCTTTGTCGTAGGCGTGCATTGCGGCTGTGTCATAGCCGCTGTCTTTTAACAGTTGCGGTAAGGCGCCGAACTCATTGTCCGGGAAACGGGTGTAGACCGAGCCCGACTTCAACGGGTACAGCGACGTATTCGTAATGAATTCCGCATCCGACGTCCGTCCTTCGTGCGTTTGGTGATAAAACGACTCGAAGTAGAGCGACTCCTGTTTGAGTTCGTTTAAGTGCGGCGTCAGCTCCTGCCCGTTAATCATCTGTCCGATGACGGACCCTTGGAAGGATTCCAACTGGACCATGATGATGTTCGGTGTGTTGACAGCACCAGCCGTTTCATCCGGTGCGGATTGTTCGAGCCGTCGCCGCTCCGCTTCCGTCAATGATCCGTCCGGACTGATGGCCCGCGTGATTCCACGGGCGAGATCGACACCGTGATATCCCCAAAACCCGAGCTGGTAGTAGTCACGCATGTCGGAGATCGACTGGTCGAGCCGCTGGTCCTGTTTGACGACGGCATAGGTGAGCGGTGCTGCGAACAGCACGATGCCGGCGAGAAAAGCGGCAACCGCCGAACGATGTTGTTGTCGCTTTGCAATGTCAAACCGTTTCTTCCGTAAGAAAATTAAAACGAGTCCGAAGATGATGCTATCTGCGAACAGGAAAAAGTCGGTCGGGACGATCAGTGCCATAAAACCACTGCCCACATCACTCATTTGAAGCATTTGCGACATCAGGGAAACGGACAGTAAATCGTCAAAGTAGCGGTAATACCAAAGATCTGAGACTAACAGGAAACTATGTAGCACTAACAGACCAAGCCAGATCCATCGCCGTTTCTTCCACTGGATGAGTAGCGTCCAGCTCGATAACAGCAACATCCCGGCCAGGTTCAACAGGACGAGCTTGAATGAAACTTCTGTGTTTGTATAAAAGCTGAACAGCATGAACTTGAGCATGCCCAGTAGTAAATAAAATGCATAACCGAATCCGATCATCAAAGCCAACCTCCTTGTCTGTATCATCGTTGTCTAATGCTATTTACCCTATAACAAAAGCGAAGGAACATCACGATGTGCTAAAAATTGTGAAATGGTATATTCGTTTATTTTATAAAATATAAAAAAGGGGTTTGGAATAATTTGGTGAATTTATTCAAAAGAACGATATAGTAGGGGGAATAGCGATGACGAACAAAGAATTAGCGGTACGGTTTCAGACGTTCGCGGAACGCGAGTGTAAGGACTCGAGCCCTTTTTATGAGTACTTATCCCGTCACGTCGCGTGTGACACAGCGATCTTGACAATATGCCAACAGGCACGGGACGGACAACCGGTACCGAACCTATTGTTTGGTGCCGTCCATTATCTGTTACTAAAAGGGGTCGAGCATCCGTTAGCCCGGTATTATCCGAGTGTGACGACGGACGCCGCACCGTTCGATGAGTCATTTCCGGCTTTTCAGGATTTTTGCCGGGTCTACGAAACGGAATTGATTGAGTTGCTGACGACGCGTCTCGTCCAAACGAACGAAGTCCGGCGCTGTACCTATCTCTATCCGGTCTTCGGGATGATTCATCAAGCCGAACAGCGTCCGCTCGCGTTACTTGAGATCGGTACGAGTGCCGGTCTGCAGTTGCTGTTCGACCAGTACGCATATGACTACGGAACGGGGGAGACGTTCGGAAATCCGGCGTCGCGTCTTCGTTTGACGTCGACGATTGAAGGTGAGCATGTCCCACCGCTTGCACGGACAGCACCGCCGATTGCCGAGCGAATCGGGCTTGACTTGAACACCGTTGATTTGACGGATGACGACGAACGATTATGGTTAAAGGCCTTGATTTGGACGGAACACCGTGAGCGGCTTGAACTGTTTGAACAGGCGGCACGTTACGTCGCCGAACATCCACTCGAACTGATTGAAGGGGATGGGATTCAACTCCTTGAACCATGTGCCGAGCGAATTCCGACAGCGCATATCCTCTGTATTTTCCATACCCATGTCGCAAACCAGTTACCGCTTGCACTGAAAAAAGAACTGCTCCACGTCGTCGAGCGGATTGGACAGACGCGTGACGTCTATCACCTGTACAATAACGTCCAGGACCGTTATTTGCACCTCGATCTGTACCGGGACGGGGCACTCCATGAACAGACGATTGCTGAAACGGACGGGCACGGACGTTGGTTCAAATGGTTGTTGCCGACTGCATCCGTTCTTCCGAACTAAGAAAAAAAGAGAAGCAGGCATCGAAGTTCAGTCACAAAAAATCTTAGGATCAAGATAAAGGCGTTTTTTTACAGACAAAATGGGAAAAGATAACCTGTACATCCATTGTCCGTCACTGTCGTAGAAAAGGAGCGATTCCATGTCTAATGTGAAATTAGCAGTCATTTACTACAGTTCGACCGGTACCAATCATCAACTCGCCACGTGGGCGAAAGAGGCAGGGGAAGCTGCCGGAGCAGAAGTCCGCCTTGCAAAAGTTAAAGAAACCGCACCGGCGGAAGCGATTGCCTCGAATCCACTTTGGCAAAAACATACGGACGCGACACGTGACGTCGAAGAAGCAACCGTCGACTTACTCGACTGGGCGGACGCGATCATCTTTAGTGTGCCGACGCGGTACGGACATGTCCCGGGTCAATTCCAACAATTCCTTGATACGACGGGAGGACTTTGGGGACAAGGAAAACTTGTCGATAAAGTTGTCAGTGCAATGTCTTCTGCACAAAACCCGCATGGTGGTCAGGAAACGACCGTCCTTGCCGTCTATGCGACGATGTTCCACTGGGGTGCGATTGTCGCAGCACCCGGCTATTCGGATCCGGTGCTGTTTGCAGCAGGAGGGAACCCGTACGGAACGACGGTCACCGTCGACCAGGAAGGGAAGATGGTTGAGTCAGTTGAACCTGCCGTCCGTCATCAAGCAAAACGGACAGTCGAAGTGGCGAGCCGTCTCCTGAAGTAAGAGCGCAAATTCAAGCAATCAAAAAAGGACGATCGATAGCGTTTATCGAGCGTCCTTTTTGTATGAAGTGTGTAGTTGAAATCAAGCATTCGGATGGCGCAATGGCAAGTCGACGGTGAAAGTCGATCCTTCACCTTCGATGGATTCGACGTGGATTTCGCCGTCATGAGCACGGGCGATTTCGCGACAGATCGATAGACCCAGTCCAGTCCCGCCGATTTTGCGTGTATCCGAGTTATCGACCCGGTAGAATTTTTGGAATAATTCACCCATCGCAGAAGTCGGAATTCCGATTCCGTGGTCACGAATCGCGACGGAAGCCTGCGTATCAAGAACCGCCAATTCGATATCGATGGCTCCGCCGGCCGGTGAATATTTGATGGCATTGTTGATTAGGTTCCCGAACAATTGGCGGATTTTTTTCGCATCGCCTTCGATTAACAGGTGCGTTACATCGTGTGAGACAGTAATCACATGAGTCGTCGAAGAGAGACCGTGGAATTGTTTCAGGTCTTCAATCAGTTCGATTAAATCAAACGATTCAAACTCATATTCCTGCCGGTCTGCTTCCATCCGTTGTAAATCCAGGAAATCGTTAATCAGCAGAGATAAGCGTTTTGTCTCCGAGTGAACAGCTTCGAGGTAAGTCTTTTGCCGCTTCGGTGACAGCTCACGTTCGATCATCAATTCGGTAAATCCGTAAATCGATGACAAGGGTGTCCGTAATTCGTGCGAGATCGTCGAAACGAGTTCATTTTTTAAACGATCGATTTCGACTTCATTCGTGACGTCACGCATGACGAGCATGATGCCACGGAACTGACCACCATAGTGGATTTTTTCAGAATATGTTTTGATAAAACGTTTTTCCTGATCGATCGAGAACAGGATACCTTCACCGATTTCGTGCTCAATAAAGGTTTGATGCAAATAACGCTCAAACTCAGGCAGTTGGTCAACCCGGTATTTTAAATTGACGATTGATTCATCAATATCAAGCAACCAGTCGACTTCCGAATCTTGTTCGATTGAATGGTTGAATAGATCAAGTAACGGCCGGTTAATTAACTGATTGGAGCCGTCCAGTTCAATGTAGACGACGGATTCTCGGATGGAGTTTAGAAGACGGGATGTCTTCTCACGTTCACGGTCGATCTCATCAAACGTTCGCATCCGAAGCAGGGATAGGGCGAGTTGACGTGAGAAGGTCGCAAGTTCTTCTTGTTCTTGTTTGTTGAAGGCCATGTCTAAACGCATTAAATAGATATAGGCAATGATTTCATCCGTGCTCGGATCAAGAACCGGAGTAACGGCTAAGGCGCGTTCAGCATTTTGTGCCGTATGCGGTATCTTATCACGGCGCGCTTGACGGATTAATGGTTCAATCGTCGCGATCAAGGTGTCCTGTTCTTGATCTGTCATCGCGTGCGAGATGATATTGGTTACAGTCGTTCCTTCTTTAAAGATAAGTGATCCATGCGTCGACCCTGTAATTTCAACCATTTTTTCGATGACAGCAGGATAAGCCGTCACGGAGTCACGGGAAGCAAGCGTCTCTGTCAGTTGGTTCCGTATTTTTAGTAATGCTTCATTGCGTAACGTCACTTTGAGTGCTTGTTCCAAGTTATCGTTCGTCGACATCAGGCGATGCTTGTTATCAATCAGGGCGGATGCCATCTGATGAAACGATTTACTAAGTTCGCCGATTTCGTCAGAGCGTTCAATCGGAATCAGTGGTGCTGTATGTTGTCCTTGCGCGAGCAATTTACTTTCTTTACTCAGCAGTTGGATTTGACGCGTCGTCCGTTCGATGAAAGGACGAACGAGGAGTAACACGACGAGAAACAGGACTGCTAGGTTGATTAACCAGATCCAACCGGCGTATTTCGTCTGTTGAACGAGTTGGTCTTTTGCTGTTGCTTCCTTTGCGTTTAAGCTGTTTCGGTAACTCGTAAAGACACTTTCCATCGTGTTGACACTCGTGCGCATCGTTTCGCTATCGGAAGCATCCATTTTAAATTTCCGGTCAGGGTCTGACGGAATGTCTGGCATCATTGCTTTTAAACTCGGCATCTCAAGAAACGTTTCATCAATCGCTCCTGACTGTTTCGCTTGGACGTAACGGATGAGACTCGGCATGACGAATTTCGTATACGACGTATAGAGCGATCGGATGTCAGTCGCATAAATTTGATCAGCTTCATAAATCCGATTTTGTTCGAACCATTTCGTCTGGCGCTCGAGTGATGCTTGTTTCGACTCGATCACATCCATGACGGCGTCATCTCCGAAGACGACATAGCCCCTGACTTCATACTGAAGCGACTGCCATGTATCCCAGAGCTTCGTCGCGCGGTCTTCTCTGGTGCTGATATCGTCAATCCTACTTTCGGCATTAGCGACTTGATGATTTGTATAAAAGTAAGCAGCAATCGAGGTCGTTGAAAGTACAAGTAAGATAAGATAAAAAGCGAACATGATTTGCCGACTGATTTTTTTATTTAACCATTTATTCATATAATTTTTAAATGCTCCTTTACGTCAGCGTATATATGCATTAGATGTAACTTGTGTACATATTTTTCTTATCATAATCGTACATTTTTTAGACTTAAAAATATAGAAGAAAAATTAAAATATCTTTAATATGAGAAATTAACATTAGAAAAGACATACTGATTGACAGTATGCCTGAGCGTAGAATTGAACTTAGTTAAGTTAGTGTTTTACTTGAATGGCTTGGGTGAAGTGACCGGATCATGCTTCTGCGACGACGACCTTCCCAATCGTCTTCCCACTTTCGACGAGACGATGGGCTTCTTTTAAGTTTGCTGCATTGATGTCGGTCAAGGTTTTCGTGACCGTCGTTTCTAACTCCTCTGCATCGAGCCACGCCGCGACTTGCGTCAAGATATCGTGTTGGCGCATCATGTCAGGCGTTTGGAACAGGGACCGGGTGAACATGAATTCCCAGACGAAGTTCGCACTTTTCTGTTGCAGGGCACTTAAATCAAGCAATTTGTCGGTTTCGACGATGCTGCAAATACTTCCTTGCGGCGCAATGACATCGACCATCGCTTCAAAATGCTGATCGGTCGCATTCAAACAAAAGATGTAGTCAACATACGAATAACCGAGTGCTTCCAGTTGCGGGCGGAAGTCTTCGTGGTGGTTGATCGTATGGTGTGCCCCGTGTGCTTTTGCCCAGTCGATCGTTTCACTGCGCGAAGCCGTCCCGATGACGGTCAGTCCGGCTTTGTTCGCGAGTTGCGTCGCGATGGAACCGACACCACCGGCTGCACCGACGATTAAAATCGTCTTGTCGAGGTTCGACTTGGCGTCAAACGAGATATGGAGGCGATCGGTTAATGCTTCGTATGCCGTCAGTGTTGTCAACGGCAACGCCGCCGCTTCAGCGAACGTCAACCGTTCCGGTTTTTTCGCGACGATTCGCTCGTCGACGAGTTGGAACGTACTGTTTGATCCCGGACGATTGATGGCACCGGCATAATAGACTTCGTCACCGACTTCGAACCGCCCGACGTCATTCCCGACTTCGACGATGATTCCGGCAGCATCGTAACCGATGACTTTCGGTTCTGTTTCATCTTGACCATGTGCCCGGACTTTCGTATCGACCGGATTGACGGAAACGGCTTTGACTTCGACGAGTACATCATGACCAGTCGCTTCCGGACGTGGCAGTTCAAGATCAATCAAACTATTCTCTTCTGTAATCGGCAAGTGTTGGTGAAATCCAACGGCTTTCATCTGTGTCATCTGTCGTCATCCTTTCCTGTTTCAGGTATCTCTTCAAAATGTTCCACCGTGTAGCTGAAATGAAACGTCTACAGAAAGAAGGAAACACTAACGCTTTGAATGCTAATTGTGCGTCAACAAAAAAAGCCCCATCGATCAGACGACGCATTTAAAGATGCGCAGCCGTGTGAGTAAGGGGCTTTTTGAATGAGTATTATAATGCAGGTGTTTTTGTCGGGGCGACTCCAGTAGTTGCGTAAGTTGCATCGATGTCTTGGCGGATTTTTTTGATCGGTGTTCCTTGTTGGTAGGCGACGATGGATTGTGCCGCGATATCGAGACATGTCCCGCATGTGATGCCGTGTGTCGTCCACGTCGTTTCACCTGCTGCTGTCTGATCGGCGATGAAACAGTCATAGTTACTCGTATGACCGGCTGTCTCACCGCATCCGCAGTAACACGGCATCTTTTCAAGTAAGTCTTGATGCTTGGCGACGGCAAGATAAATCGTTTGGATCGATTCATCGGTTTCTTTTAAGAAAGCGGGTGCAATCGTCTTGGCACTCGTTTTTTCGAGTTGATCCCCTGCACCGTGCGTCTCGTGCTCTGCATGTTCTGTGCTCATCTGCTTGTCTGTATGTTGTTCCGCTGGGGCACAAGCGCCGAGCGCTAGACTTGCCGTCAACGTTAGTGTAAACCAACGTACTTGTCGTTTCATGAACTTCCCTCCAAATCGATTTCCTCTATCAGTCAGTATACCGTGTCGTTTAATCGATTTGAGAGGGGGATGATGACGATTTAATGACTAGCTCATTTCAATTGTTGTTCAATCGTATCGAAGTTCGCTTCCATCATCGTCAAATAGGTCGATCCGTCTTTTCCTTCGGCACCGAGTGAATCGGTGTAGAGCGTACCACCGATCGGGACGCCGGTTTCACGCGAGACAGTTTCCATGCTCCGACGATCGACGCTCGTTTCGACGAACAGGACGGGAATCTCTTGTTGTTTAATCAAGTCGACGACGCGGCGAACTTGATCCGGCGTCCCTTGGTTATCTGAATTGATTTCCCAAATGTAATCGGCTTTAAAATCGTAAGCATCGCTAAAGTATTTAAAAGCACCTTCGCTCGTAATCAGGTGACGTTGTTCTTCCGGTATCCGGGCAAAGCGTTCTTTTGCTCGCGTATCGAGTGTTTCAAGTTCTTGAATATAGGACGATGCATTTTTTTCATAATCAGCTTTATGTTCCGGGTCTTCTTTAATGAGACCGTCTTTGACATTTTCGACATACTGAATTCCGTTTTGAAGATCGAGCCATGCATGGGGATCGGTTTCCTGTTCTTTCCCTTTAGATGTCAGGTACTTCGGATCGACACCTTGACTCAGTTCATAGACAGGAGCATCTTTATCGTCTTTGTTCGTACTTGAACGTAATTTGTTGAACCATGAACCTCCAGCTTCAAGGTTGAGTCCGTTGTAAAAGACGACATCGGCATCTGCCATTTTTCGAACATCCGTCGGAAGTGGGTCATATTCATGCGGGTTTGCTCCGATTTTGACCATACTATGGACCTCGACGTGTTCACCGCCGACGACGCGGGCCATGTCCTCTAAAATCGAATAGGTCGTGACGACCTGAAGTTTATCGTTGTCTGTTGATTCACTTGAACATCCAGCGAGTAGCGCGCTGAGACCGACGAGTGGAATGAGCGTTTTTAATTTCATGAAGCAACCTCCTTTGTTGATGTTTTCCATTTCCGCATCAAACCGTGGCGCGGGGAAAAAATGAAGACGAGCGCAAACAATGCGGTTGCGACGAGAACAATCGACGCACCGGAAGACAGATTGTACGTGAAGCTCAAGTAAAGACCGATGATGGCGGAAATCGTTCCGAAGCTGGCCGACAGGAAAATCATCCGTGAGAGCCGGTTCGTCAACAGATAGGCTGTCGCAGCAGGCGTAATCAGCATCGCGACGACGAGAATGATGCCGACGGTCTGTAAGGAGGCGACCGTGACGAGCGTCAACATCATCATCAGTAAATAATGGATGAATCGTGTCGAAAGACCGTAGGCAGCTGCCATCGTCGGGTCGAACGAGGTCACGAGTAATTCCTTGTAAAAGAGATAAATGCCACCGAGGACGATGATACCGATGATGAGGGTCATCCACATATCACTCGGACGGACGGCGAGCACGTTACCGAACAGGATGTGGTACAGGTCGCTGCTACTGCGTAAAAATGAAATCAGGATAATCCCGAGAGCGAAGGCGGACGTGAAGAGAATGCCGATCGCTGTATCATTCTTGATACGACTGTTTTGGCTGACGAATCCAATCCCGAGTGCCGTCAGCAGACCCGTTGCGACCGCTCCGATGAAGAAGTTGATTCCAAGCAAGTAGGAAATCGCGACACCGGGTAAGACGGCGTGCGAAATCGCGTCGCCCATCAAAGACATGCCGCGCAAAATGATGAAACATCCGATCACGCCGCAAATCACACCGACCATGATGGACGTGATGAGTGCTTTTTGTAAAAAATCGTATTGAAAAATCGCTTCGATGAAATTCATGAGGAGACCTCCGCTTTCTTCAAGAAGGCAAGTGGATTCCCGTAAGCCCCTTCAATCGTATCTGCTTGCAAGACCTCTTCCGGTCGACCGTACGCGATTACCGTCTTGTTAAGGAGTAATAATTCGTCAAAATAATCAGCTGCCTTACTCAAATCGTGATGGACGACGATGATCGTTTTGCCTTCGTCACGCAACGTGCGCAGGAGATCGATGATGACACGTTCACTGACGACATCGACACCAACGAACGGTTCGTCGAGTAATAAAAGTTCAGCTTCCTGTGCGAGCGCACGAGCTAAGAAGACCCGTTGTTGCTGTCCACCAGACAGTTCACCGATTTGGCGGTCGGCGAACTCACTCATGCCGACGCGTTCAAGACAAGCACTCGCAAAAGCGCGGTGGTGTTTGTTCGGTCGTTTGAACAACCCGAGCTTCGGATAACAACCAATCAGTACGGCATCGAGGACACGAATCGGAAAATCCCAATCGATGGCACTCCGTTGTGGGACATAGGCGATTTGAGTTCGCGTCGCATCAATCGTTTGTCCGAGCAGGGTGATTTTTTTAGCTTGCGCAGGAATCAACTCCATTAAGGCTTTGATGAACGTTGATTTCCCGGCCCCGTTCGGACCGATGATGCCGACGAGCTGACCGGATAAAATGTTTAACGACACATCTTCAAGTGCCGTCGTCTCAAAATAGGAGACAGATAAGTGTTCTACTTCTATCGCGTACATCGTACATGCTCCTTTCAAATTTTAATGAAGGTATAAAAAGTTTCCTTAGGGCAAAAAAAGAACTAAAAAAATTAGATTGCATAAAGTCATGTATCATTCGTTAAACTATAAATGTTTCCTTAGGGCAAACTTTAACGGGTTTGTCTGCAAATGTCAACTGGATTCAAAGGGGGGAGCTTTTGAACATCTCATGCTAAGATAAAGAAGGAGAAAACGTGGGGGTGGTAACGTGAGTCAGTCGAATGAACAACAGTGGAAGTTATTATTGCTGGATGCGCTGTTAAAAGAGCGTCGTGAACAAGCACAACAAGCGATTGAGGAAGTCTATCCCTATGACTTAGCAAAGCTTTATGTTGAGCTAGAACCAGTCGAGCAAGAACGGCTGCTTCGTTATCTCGATCACGAGCGTTTAGCAGATGTCATTGAGGAACTTGAGCTTGAACAACAATTAGAAGTCTTGCGTCGACTCGATGTCGAACATGCAGGTCACGTAATGGACTTGATGGAAAACGATGATTTAGTTGACCTCTTAGAAGAGCTGCAAGAAGAGGAAGTCGACCGCCTTCTGTCCGGTATGCGTCAGGATGAAGCGCTCGTCGTCCGAAACCTGCTGACCTATCCAGTCGAGACAGCCGGTCGCTTGATGACAAACCGTTTTATTTGGGTCCCGGAAGACTTCACGGTCGGAGAGACCGTCGAAAAGATGCGTGACTATATCGAGTATTCGGAAACGATTAATTATGTCTACGTCGTCAATCAGTTGAGTGAACTCGTCGGTGTCATCTCATACCGGAATTTAATTCTTGCGAATAATGCCGAGCAGATTGGTGACGTCATGGATCAAAAAGTCATCCGTGTATCGGCTGAAACCGATCAGGAAGATGTCGCGAAGATGTTCGAACGCTATGACCTCGTTTCGTTACCTGTCGTCGAAGGCGATGTACTCGTCGGTCTGATTACGGTCGATGATGCGTTAGATGTTTTACGGGAAGAAGCGAATGAGGACATCGAGAAGCTGGCAGCGTCCGGTAAGTCGATTGATTTTGAGACGAAACCACTGATTGCCGCAACACGTCGGTTGCCTTGGTTGATTTTATTACTGTTCATCGGCCTCGTTTCCGGTTCGATCATCAGTCAGTTTGAGGAGACACTATCGAAAGTCGTTGCGCTCGCCTTCTTCATGCCGATGATTGCCGGGATGACCGGAAACACAGGAACGCAATCACTTGCGGTCGTTGTCCGGGGGTTGATTACACGGGAAGTCGACAAAAAGGTCGTTACGCGTTTGATTTTACGGGAATTCCGCGTCGGTTTAATCATCGGGGTGACGTGTGGAATTTTAATCGCCATCATTGCCTATGTCTGGCAGGGAAATCCGATTCTTGGTCTCGTCGTCGGTAGTTCGTTAATCATCACGTTGATTTTCGGAACGCTCGCCGGGACAATCATTCCGCTGATTTTGCACCGGTTGAAGATTGACCCGGCGATTGCCTCGGGTCCACTCATTACGACGCTCAATGACATCTTGTCGTTACTCGTTTATTTCGGGATTGCGACTGCCTTTATCAATCATTTGATGTGAAACATTGAAGAAGCACGCCTGACGATTTGTCAGGCGTGCTTCTTTCGTGTAGACAAAGTTGTAGTCGTGAAAGGAGAGCGTCGTTCATTTCGTTGCTTTCCCCGCAGGAGTCAACGAAACATGATGCTTTTTAGGCGTGTCGCTTTGAAGACGAGAAAGCGCTATAAGGCAGTATACCTACATGAACTCTTCGACCTCGATAAGCGATACATCGCCTGAATCAAGGCGTCATCCGTGTCCAAACAGCGAGCGGACCGATATCATCAAATCCGGCTTCGAGTGCTGTGATCAGTTGATCGCCATACTCGTAGCCGACGATTCGTTGCCCGGGAAAATGGGCTGAACTGAGCCGAATGACATCGTCCCATAAGCGCTCGTCTAGATAATCCGATGTTAAATGCGAAAGTCCCGTCGTCTGTCCGTTCGAAAAAGCGATAAAGGCAGCTTGTTGTTGATCGGAGAAAAACAGGCGGACCTCTTTTCGATTGAATAGGTCACGTGGTAAGTCATGGACGTCGACGAGTTTGAAAAACTGTTCTGCAAGCCGCACGTTTGTCACGACCGTCCAGTCAGGCGGCAGGGCCCGACGATCATAAATCGGTTGGCGTGCAATCCACTCTGCTGTAAAGAGATGAGTCAGACCGTCTTTTGAAAAATCATAGCTCGCCGTACAATCTTTGATACTGCTTGCTGTATCGAACGTCAAGTGTTGATGGGGCGTCCGAATCATCACTTCTGGATACAGTGCAGGCACGTCTCCGGTCGCAATCCATTGATCGTCCGTTTCCTTTACGGTACAGCCGTGGAGCTTACAGATGAGCCGACACCAGTCGAAGTTGTTTTGAATCGCGGCTTGTCGCATCGGACGTTCTCCCTTCATCAATCTTCGTCGGGTTGCTTAATCAATACGTACGAGAGGGTAGCAATCAAGGTCAGGAACAGACCGCATCCAATCGTAATGTAGGCCATCGTGAAGATTTTACTAAGTGTCGTCGTCGGGACGAACGTCGGGTGACCGATCGTACTGAGCGTCGTGATGCAGAAATAGAGAGCATCGACGATCGACAAATTTTCTTCGGTGCTATAGAAAATTGTTCCGGAAACTAACGTCAACAAACAGAGGAACAGGAGTCCCTGGAAATAAGAAATCTGAAACGCTCGTCGAATGCCTTTGAACAACCGTGAAAAAATCGCTAAAAATGAAATCATACAAATCTCCTTAATGCTGACGCAATGTTTTGTCCATCGTATCATGAATCCGGTAATCATTTTTACCGTTGTTTTTGACGTCATACATCGCCTGGTCTGCATGGTGAATCAATGTATCAAGGTTGATCCCGTGGTCAGGTGAGAAACTGATCCCGATACTCGTTCGGATGTCGATTAATTCTTCAGCTAGCGTGAAAGGATTGACTTGGAACCGCTCGAGCAAGGACGTCGCGAAGTGGTGCAGCTGTTCTGGTGTCTGGTCATAGAGCAATAAGAAAAATTCATCGCCTCCGACACGTGCCGCAAATCCGATTTCTGCAACATGTTCTTCTAGCAGCTGTGCGATGTGAATTAAATATTCATCACCGATTTGATGACCGAACGTATCGTTGATCGCTTTGAATCCGTCGAGATCGACGACGGCAATCGAGCAACTCGCGTGTTGTAAGAGTTCCGCCGCGGCTGTTTCGTAAAAGCTGCGTCGGTTCGGAATCTTCGTCAAGGGATCGTTATAGGCGAAGAAACGAATCGCTTGTTCCGCCTCTTTCGAAGCTTGAATGTCACGAATGAGCAACATCCCATGCAGTTCTTGTTCGATGAAAACGAAATCCCCATCCATGACGACATACCGTTCCTGTTTTTGAATCGTCGCGACTTTCGTTTCGTATTCGATGAATTGATTAGAAGAGTCAAAGTGGTGTGTGTAATGTTCGAGCCAGTCCGTTCGCTTGTTTTGCGGCAAGTAATCAAGGAACGACTGTCCGACGAGTTCCGTTTCTTCGAGCAGTTGATAGGCGGCCGGATTAGCACTTTCGATGACGCCACTGCGGTCTAGAAGAACGATGGCTGACGGGTTCAAGTTGTAGAGTGTCGCGAAGCGTGTTTGATAAGAAGCCAAGAAATCAAATCGACGCATTGACATCGTGATGGCAGCCGCCCAAAAGAGTCCGCCATACATATACGCATACGGTGGGATCTTGCCGTAAAACGAAAAGTAACCGAACAAAATGTTCCAGATGAGTGTGAGCGAAGCAGCGAAAATCAGTAAGGTGATAATCCCCCGCCGCGCATCGTTTAATTGTTTGCGTGTATAAACAAGTAACGTGAAGACCAAGGTGTGAAACACGTTTCCGACGGTGATTGTAATTAAATAAGATGAATTGAATTCTGGGTAGATGAACAGACCGACTTGTTCAAAACGTTGGCTGTTGATGACATTCGTTTGAAAGAGATAAGTTACGAGGACGATGAGCATCGGTGCATAAAAAATCCCGGGATACAAAAAACGGGGGATTTTTTTTCGAAGATTTGAGACACGAAAGATAAAGTGAAGAGACGTACTAAATACAAGTAATCCGGCATTTCCGAACCAGTACGTCACGAAAGCCGGACTCATTTCAATCGGCGAAGCATTTCGGAAAAATTCGCCTAAGAACATCATCCCGTAAGCAAATGTGAACAGACTTAACAGGCGGTGTTCCGCTCGTTTCGGGTTGCGTAAGAAAATGTCGACGGACATATAAAACATGATGAACGTGGGTAGTAGATAAACCGCGGTAAACAAAAATAATGTCGTCATGACAAGACCGCCCTTTCTAAGCTGTAGGTATATAGTCTCAGTATAGGACGTCTGACGAGAGGATGACGGCGTTTTTTTTACAAGAGGGAAATCATTCAAGATTTAATGTCAATTGACGTGTCTTCATGATACCGATTAATCCAGACGGATCGGCAGATGTCTTATGCGCGACGAAAGCCTCGTCGACCGGTGTCGTGCGGACGCGCAACGGTTTTGGTTCTTTCATGTGGACGAGGGCATAAACCAACTCAGCGATTTCACGCGATGCTTGGCGCGTCGCATGGTGTTTCCGGTACAGACGTAAATAATTTTCGACGATTGGTTTAAAATCATCCTCATGCAAGCCGCCTGACTGCTCGAGCTGGTCAAGAACGTTTGCCGTGAAGTTCGTCTCGACGGCACCGGGCTCAATCAGTGTCACATCAATTGAAAAGAACGGTTTGTAATAGGTCGCGAGGCTTTCGAGTAAACCTTCGACGGCAAATTTGCTCGCACAATAAATTTCATTGAGTGGTTGTCCGACGAGTCCGCTCGTACTTGAAGTCGCGAGCAAGTGACTCCCGTGCGGTGCCGCTTTTAACAGGGGCAGACACTGTTCAATCGTTCGCATCACGCCAAAGACGTTCGTCTCAAACAGTTGGTTGATCTCATAACTCGTCGCCTGCCCGATTGCCCGCAGTAAGCCTTGGCCGGCATTACAAAACAAGACATCGAGATGACCGACCTCTTGTTCGATTTGGTGAGAAGCTGCTTTCAAACTTTTCGTATCCGTGACATCAAGTGTAATGAAGCGAAGGTGAGTAGAACTAAAGTCTTCAAGTGTTTCCGTTCGTTCGCGTACCCCCGCGTAAACTGTCCATCCGGATTCAGCAAAGCGACGAGCTGTCGCTAATCCGATTCCTGACGAGGCACCCGTAATTAACATGGATTTCATATCGTCGTCCCTCCTTATCTAATGTGGCATTAGTTTCCTTTACCCGAATCTGGATACGTTTTATTTGCATTAAAATTGCAATTTTTAATGAAAAAAATTAAAATAAAGGAAAGAATTGAATATAAGGAAGGTGCTTTATGGGTCAAGCAGAACGATTACAAAAGATGCGTGAATGGATTAAGACGACGCCGGAGCTGACGCTCGATCAACTGGTCGAAACGTATCAAATTTCGCGGGATACAGCACGGCGTGACATCATTCAACTGGAAAGTGAAGGCGATATCATTCGCATCAAAAACGGGCTTGTTCGTGCGGGGGCGAAGCGCACCTTGAAGTACGATCAACGGACGGAGCAACCAGAGAAGGAACGGATTGCAAAACGGGCCTCGATGCGAATCAAGCAGGATGACCGGATTGTACTCGATGCGGCGACGACGGTCGCGAAGATGACGGCGTATATTCCGTTCTATTCCTTACAGGTCATCACCAATTCACTCGAAATCGCGGAGCAGATCGGCGAACGGGCAAACGTCGACTTGTATGTCACGGGTGGCAAGTTCGATCCGCATGCGAAGAGTCTCGTCGGTATCAAAACAGCGGATGACATCCTGCATTATCAAGTCGACCGCGTGTTCCTCGGAGCGTGCGGACTGACAAGTGAAGGGGTGTTCGCAGAAAATTTAGAAGAAGCGATCGTCAAAAAGGCGATGATTCGGAGCGGGGCAGAAGTGATTGTCTTAGCCGACCGGACGAAGTTTGACAAACGTTTTTTCCATAAAGTCTGTAGCTTAGAACAACTCGATGTTCTGATTACGAACGAGCGCCCATCTGCGGATTGGGAAGAACGACTACATCAAGCAGACGTCACGATTGAAGTGGCGAAGGAGGAATTGACATGACACCGATTCAAACCACGATTGTCGGATTCGGCTTTTCAGCTGTAACGTTCCATGCCCCGTTACTCGAGGCGTTACCCGAATTCCATGTGCGACAAGTCGTCTCACGTGACGCAGGAAAAGTCCACCGTGTCTTTCCGGAAGCGCGTGTCGTTAAGACGCTCGACGAGGCCTTGCACGATCAAGCGACAGAGCTCATCGTCATCACGACACCGACAGGTCTTCATTTCGAGATGGCGAAGCAAGCAATCGAAGCAAACAAACATGTCTTACTCGAAAAACCGGCCGTTGTTACGATTGAGGAAGGGGAGGCGCTACTGGCACTTGCCGAACAACATCGGGTGCATGTCGCCGTGTATCACAACCGTCGCTATGACGGTGACTTCCTGACGGTCGAGCAATTGATAGAAGCCAATGAAATCGGTGATTGGCAACTTCTCGAGTCACGTTTTGACCGTTACCGTCCGGTCGTCCGTGACCGCTGGCGGGAGAAGCAGGGAGCGGGTTCCGGCATCTTGTTTGATCTCGGTTCCCATTTGATTGACCAAGCGCTTGCCTTGTTCGGTGAACCGGACGAATTGACGGGTGACGTCTTGATACAACGTGACGGGGCAGAGACGGATGACGGCTTCCATATCACGCTGCACTATGGCAAACGCCGGGTGATTCTTCGCTCGACATCGTTCGTTCAAGGACCGACACCACGTTTTGAGTTGCACGGTACGCGGGGAAGCTATGTGAAATACGGGATGGACCCGCAAGAAGCGCGACTTGCTTCAGGGCGGGAAGCGGACGGGACATTAGGTGAGGACGACCCGGAGGACTTTGGTCATCTGCAGCTGGCAGAACAGGCAGCAGAACGGCTGGAAACGCTATCCGGAAACTACCTCGGCTATTACCGCGACTTAGCGGACGGGTTAGCGACAGGGCGACTGCCGGTCGACTTGCATGATGCTTTGAAGACAATGAAGCTGATCGAAGCCGTCCGCAAAAGCAGTGAAGATGGACGGACGATCTGTCGGAAGGAGTGGGACAGATGAACATCGAAACTTTACTCGAACAAGAAAAACAGCTCGTCTTGACGAGTTTGACGAATCAAGAGGCGATTGCTGCCGGACAATACGTCATTGAGCGGGCACTGCGCGAAGAGTTAGCGGTTGCCGTCGAAATCAAACGCAATGGGCAACGTCTCTATTACGCGGCACTCGAAGGAACGGCTCCCGATCAAGAAGAATGGATTCGCCGTAAATCAAACGTCGTCACCCGTCACGGACATAGCTCGCTCTACATGCGTGTCTACAATAAACTGAAACAACGGTCCTACCATACGATGTACGCCGTTGCGCCAGGCGATTATGCGGATGCGGGGGGATCGTTTCCGATTCGGGTCGCAGGCGTCGGGATCATCGGTACACTGACCGTGTCAGGGTTGTCGCAAGAGGCCGATCATCAATTAGCGATCGATGCGTTGACTTTTTTAAAACAACGAATGGCGTAAGGAAAAACCGTGTCCCCGATTCAGGGAACACGGTCTTTTCGATTGTTAAAAATAAAAAATGTTTCTTATATCTGTTTCCGATTGTTCGATTTTACTAGTTCGTGGGTGACTTTCTCACCGGATGCAGGTACGAATCCGAGGCGCCGATAAAAACCATCTGCGGCATCAGAGAAGAGTACGAGCCGGTCGTAACTTAAGAAAGCTTCCCGAATCATTTTCTCGAGTAAGCTCGTTCCGACTCCTTTGGACCGTGCTTCAGGTAAAACATAGACGTGGCGAATCCGGCCGGTCGAAGCTTCGTGCGGTTGTTTCGTATAACCACCACAGGCGATGGGTTGCCCCATCGGCGAAAGAACGATGAATAGCGCCTCACCGGTCTCTTGAAAGGTTTCATCGCGACGATTTCGTAACATGTACTCAATAAATTGAAATCCTTCCTGCGAGCTTTTCGCAAGTAAAGGCAACCAATTATAGCTGTCAAAATCGTTTACTCGTTCAACAGTCATCTCCATCGTCAATTCCTCCTTCTTCTCCCTCCATTATTCCTTTTTTAGTGAGGACAGAAACACAAAAATGAAGCAAATTAATCTTTTTTCGAATAGAGACTGGATTTTTAAAAGCCATTTTGCGTATAATGAGAAGTAATGGATTGAACGCAAATGAAAGGAAGTGGCCGTCACAATGAGCCTCAGCCGTTTGAGTAAAGAAAAAATTACTGAACTTTCACTGATTGAATTCGTCAATGAAATGCTTCAAGAAGCTGGCGAACAGCCAATCACTTTCGATGACATCACGAAAGAAATTGAAAAGTATCATTCGTTTACAGGTGAAGAAGACAAGTTCGAGAAACTTGCTCAACTCTATACAGACATGAACATCGACGGAAACTTCGTTAACGTCGGAGCAAACCGTTGGTCACTCCGTGCTTGGTATCCGTTTGATAAATCAGACGAGGATCTCGTCATCGAAGCACGTCAACGTGGTGAACTCGATGAGTTCGAAGAAGAGTTCAACTATGACGCAGAAGAAGATGAATTCGAGACGATCGAAGATGACCTCGATACATTTGCGAAGACAGCGGACTATGATTCAGCTGACGACACAGAAGACGATTCTTTCAAGAAAGTTGCAGCAATCGACGATCTTGAAGATGATTTAGAAGAAGACGATCTCGAAGACTTCGAGGACGATGAAGAAGAAGTATAAACAACCGTACAGCTGCGATTTCGAGTAAGAAATCGTAGTTTTTTCATTGACGGCTGACTAAGGACGAAAGATTTTTATTTGTTAAAAATCTGCTTGACGAAGTTTTCGGAATGACGTAAGTTAGTCATGGGCTTCTTTAAGCAACGTGCTTAATTTCAGCAAAAGTGTCTCCTGCAAATGGGGGCACTTTTGCTTTTTTTATTTTATTAGACCTCTGCTAGATTTTTGGACTTGAGAAGGGAGCATTTTATTCATGACAAAGTATATTTTCGTAACCGGTGGGGTAGTATCTTCGCTTGGAAAAGGAATCACGGCTGCTTCACTCGCACGGTTGCTCAAAAACCGTGGTCTGAACGTCACGATTCAAAAATTTGACCCATACATCAACATCGATCCAGGTACGATGAGCCCATATCAACACGGTGAAGTATTCGTAACGGATGATGGCGCTGAGACCGATCTTGATTTAGGTCACTACGAGCGTTTCATCGACATCAACTTGAGCCAAAACGCAAACGTGACATCCGGTCGCATCTATTCGACAGTTCTCAAAAAAGAGCGTCGCGGTGATTACAACGGTGGAACGGTTCAGGTCATTCCGCACATCACGAATGAAATCAAGGATCGTGTCTTCCGTGCCGGTAAAGAGACAGGCGCAGATGTCGTCATCACGGAGATTGGTGGAACAGTAGGGGATATCGAGTCGCTTCCGTTCATCGAAGCCATTCGCCAAGTCAAGAACGATATCGGAAAAGAAAACGTCATGTATGTTCACTGTACGCTCGTCCCGTATCTTGCAGCAGCAGGTGAATTGAAAACGAAACCGACACAACACAGTGTCAAAGAACTCCGCAGCTACGGAATTCAGCCGGATATCATCGTGCTTCGTTCAGAGCATGCGGTCCCGCAAGAAATGAAAGATAAAATCGCACTCTTCTGTGATACACGTCCGGAAGCCGTCATCGAAGCACAAGATGCATCGACATTATACGAAGTACCGCTCAACTTGCAACGTCAAGGCATGGATCAACTCGTTTGCGATTACTTCAAGTTCGATACACCGTCAGCTGATATGACAGCGTGGAAGCAACTCGTCCATACGGTGACGCATCTTGAGAAGAAAACGAAGATTGCACTCGTCGGAAAATACGTTGAGCTCCGTGACGCGTACATCTCAGTTGCTGAATCGCTCAAACACGCCGGTTTCGCCTTCAATAGTGACATCGACATCGACTGGATCAATGCAGAAGACGTGACGCGTGAAAACGTCGCCGAATTACTTGGTTCAGCAGATGGAATTCTCGTTCCAGGCGGATTCGGAGAACGCGGCATCGAAGGAAAAATCGAAGCGACGCGTTTCGCACGTGAAAACAACGTTCCGTTCTTCGGCATCTGTCTCGGCATGCAGCTTGCAACAGTCGAATTCGCACGTAACGTCTTGAACCTCGAAGGGGCACACTCGGCTGAAATTGACCCGTCGACACCATATCCGATCATCGACTTGCTCCCTGAACAAAAGGACATCGAAGATCTCGGTGGAACGCTTCGTCTCGGTCTGTACCCGTGTAAGCTTGAAGAAGGTTCAAAAGCACGTGCGGCGTATTCGAGCGAGCTTGTCTACGAACGTCACCGTCACCGTTACGAGTTCGGGAACGAGTTCCGTGAGCAGTTCGAAGCGAACGGCATGATTTTCTCGGGTACGAGTCCGGACGGCCGTCTCGTTGAAATCATCGAGATTCCAGAACATAAATGGTTCGTCGCGTGTCAGTTCCACCCGGAATTGATTTCACGTCCAGAACGTCCGCAAGCACTCTTCCATGACTTCATCCGAGCGTCACTTGGAGAATAAGAAGTAGGACGAGCAAATCAACCCCCTGTCTCCAAGCGGAAACAGGGGGTTTTGGCGTGTAGACAAACTCTTATGAAGCGTCAAGAGTCTGCATGAGCTTGCTGTCATGACAAGCTTTCCTGTCTCGACTCGTCTTCAAAACGTCTGCATCACTTGTCTTTCCCTACGATATTGCCTAAAAAGCGTTTTTTTTCGTTTTTGCCGCTGCTAGCGCGAAATCGCATCTTTCCCTGTAGGAGTCACAGGCTACGAATCTATGATTGTGAAGGGGACATATCTCTAAAATTTCAATGATTCCGTAGTTTAAGGACGCTTTTTAAATTTATCTGCTATAATGATAGCGAATTCATTCCTACAAATTTAAGTGGAAGGTGTAGATAGCGATGACCGCCAAGTATAAGCAAGTTGCAGAACAAATCGAGACGGATATCGTAAATCACGTCTATCAACATACAAACAAGTTGCTCACAGAAGACGAATACGCGACAAAATATGGAATCAGCCGTAATACTGTCCGAAAAGCGATTGAGATTCTTGTGAATAAAGGATATGTCTATCAAGTACAAGGGAGTGGGGTGTTCGTTCGGGATCATTACAACAGCGATTATGTGAATCTCGAAAAACTCCAAGGATTGACTAGTGACTTTAGTGGACGGAAAGTCGAGACGCGTGTCCTTGCGTTTGAGCAGACGACAGCAAACGAAGAAGTTGCAGAACGAATGAAGTGTCCGGTCGGAACCCCCGTTTATTACGTCAAGCGTCTTCGTCTGGTCGACGATCATCCTTTTTCAGTCGAGGATTCCTATTTTCGTAAAAGTTTAGTCATTTACCTTGATGAAAACATCATTCAGAAATCAATTTATAACTATTTACGTAATGATCAAAAACTCGCGATTGGCTTTGCTGATCGCGTCATCTATGCTGATTTTTTGAAATTAGATGACGCAGTATTACTCGAGCTGAAAGAAGATGATCCAGCCTTGCTCGTCGACAACACTGTGTATTTAACGAATGGTCAAATCTTTGACGTATCACGTGCTACACATCATTTTCGACATGTCAAAATGCTTAAAGTCTCCAATATTAAATCATGAACGTAGGCGAGAGAGTCATCTCGCTTACGTTTTTTTGTTCACATTTTATTCAATAAGAAAGGGTTTACATAAAATTTAACGCGTGCTATTATCAACTTGTAGAATTTGTACCTATGAATTTTAGTTATCCATACAAAAAGGAGAGATACAATGGTTTCTGAAACGATTGACATTACACCGGAAGATATATTTGGTCTCATCGCCCTCTCGGGAGACGCGAAAGCCAGTTACCACCAGGCAATGCTCCTCATGCAAGAAGGGAAAGTCGCGGAAGCGAATGAAGCGGTCAAGACAGGGGATGCAACATTAAAAGAAGCGCACGGCATCCAAACGAAATTCGTCACGCTTGAAGCGCAAG
The DNA here is from genome assembly GCF_018618695.1 of Exiguobacterium sp. s127. Classification (NCBI taxonomy): domain Bacteria; kingdom Bacillati; phylum Bacillota; class Bacilli; order Caryophanales; genus Exiguobacterium; species Exiguobacterium sp. s127. The sequence continues at coordinate 50,541 of NZ_JACSMO010000009.1, forward strand.
GGAAAACAGCTACAGTAGGTGTCTTGATGGTACATGCTCAAGATCATTTGATGAATACGATTCTTGTAAAAGAAATGCTCGGATACATGATGAATATGCAAAACGAAATCAACCAACTGAAGGGAATGGATCAAAAATGATGAAAATCGGACTTTTCTGTGCAGCAGGTATGTCAACAAGTATGTTAGTGGAAAAAATGAAAGCGGTTGCTACTGAACGTGGTCTTGAAACGGAAATCGCAGCGTACCCGGAATCGGAAATGGAAACGTATGTGGATACAATCGATGTTGCGCTCCTTGGACCACAAGTCAAATATTTACTTGCGAAAGGTAAACAAATCTGTGAACCAAAAGGTGTTCCGATTGATGTCATCAATACGGTTGACTACGGCATGATGAACGGAACAAAAGTACTGGACCATGCGATCAAACTCGCAAATAAATAAACGGGGTGACGACTTTGAAAATGCCTAAAAATTTCTTGTTTGGTGCTGCTTCTGCCTCTTATCAAGTCGAAGGTGCATGGAACGAGGACGGGAAGGGTGTCTCGAACTGGGATGTCTTCTCGAAAATTCCAGGAAAGACATTTGAAAATACAAACGGTGATGTCGCGATTGATCACTATCACCGTTACAAAGAAGATATCGGACTGATGGCTGAAATGGGACTCGAGTCATATCGTTTCTCCATCTCTTGGCCACGCATCTTCCCGAATGGCACGGGGGAAGTGAATGAAAAGGGATTAGAGTTTTACAACAACGTCATCGACGAGTGCTTAAAACACAACATCGTACCATTCGTGACGCTATACCACTGGGATCTTCCGCAAGTACTTGAAGAACGAGGCGGCTGGCGGAGTCAGGAGACGGTCGCTGCGTTCGTCCGTTTTGCCGAGACTTGTTTTGAGGCTTTTGGGGATCGCGTCCGCAACTGGATCACCTTTAACGAGACGGTCATCTTTTGTTCGCTCGGCTACTTGTCAGGTGCACACCCACCAGGAATCGAAGGAGATGCAAAGGCGTATTTCCAAACGACGCATAACGTCTTCGTCGCACATGCGCGCACGATCGAAAGCTTTAAGCAGGCGGGTTATGAAGGTGAGATTGGCATCACACATGTGTTTAATCCAGCGTTCAGCATCGATAATGAGGCGGATAATAAGTTTGCTGAGATGCATGCGAATGAATTTTCGACACACTGGTTCTATGATCCAATTTTAAAAGGAACATATCCGGAATATGTCGTCAAACAATTGGACCAACAAAATCTTCTTCCTGACTGGACGGAAGAGGAGCTCGACTTGCTCAAACGGACAGCTCCGATGAATGATTTCATTGGTCTTAATTATTATTGCCCGCAACGTGTCATGAAAAATGATACAGCACTCGTCATGGCAGGCGGCCGTGAAAATTCGACAGGTCGCCCTGGGAATCCGTCGTTCGATGGTGTTTACAAGACGGTCTTGATGGATGATAAAGTGTATACGAAGTGGGGCTGGGAAATTGCACCGGATGCTTTCCTCGAAGGAATGCGGATGCTAAAAGCCCGTTATGGCGATGTCAAAATCTACATCACAGAGAACGGACTTGGTGACGTCGATCCAATCGTCGGCGAAGAAATCAAAGATACACCACGAATCGAATACATTGAAGGTCATTTACGTGCGGTGAAGCATGCCGTTCAAGAAGGGATCAACGTCTCGGGTTACTATGCGTGGTCGGTCATTGATCTTCTGAGCTGGCTGAACGGCTATAAAAAACAGTACGGCTTCATCTATGTCGATCATGTAAATGGTCTTGCTCGTAAAAAGAAACAGTCGTTCCATTGGTATCAAGAAATCATCGCCACGCGCGCTGCAGACCTATAAGGAGGTTTCCGAATGAGCCGTCTAGAAACCGCATTCGAAAAAGTCACACCAGCTTTTGCTCGTTTTGCGAATGCAAAACCTGTTCTCGCTATTAAAGATGGATTTATTTTGACAATGCCGATGACTATCATCGGATCACTTTTCCTACTGATTTTGGCACTTCCGATTCCGGGGTGGGCAAATTTCATGTCAGGGTTATTTGGGGCAGATTGGACGTTACCGCTGACGCAGGTCGTTGGAGCGACATTCGACATCCTCGCTTTGATTGGTGTATTCGGGATTGCCTATTCCTACGTCAAAAATGAAAAGATTGAGGGGGTGCCGGCTGGTATCCTTGCAATTATCTCGTTTTTAATCATTACTCAAGCTTCAGTCCTTTCGGAATCAGGAGAAGTCGTAAACGGGGTCGTGCCAAAAGTTTGGACAGGCGGACAAGGGGTCATGGCAGCGATTCTTGTTGGATTAGTTGTCGGGTTCGTTTATTCGCAGTTCATCAAGCGTGGAATCAGTATCAAAATGCCGGATGGCGTCCCACCAGGTGTGGCCAATTCGTTTTCAGCGCTCGTACCGGGATTAGCTGTCATCACACTGTCAGTTGTGACGTTTGCGGTATTCCAGGCGTTCGCTGATCGGACGTTCACGGAAGTCATTTATGACGTGCTTCAAGCACCGATTCAAAACTTAACAGATACGCTTGCCGGAGCAGTGCTCATCATGGTCTTGATGTCTGTTATGTGGTGGTGCGGCATTCATGGTGCGGCAATCATCATGGGGATTATGGGACCATTGTTGACAGCAAATGCATTGCAGAACCAAGCGCTCATCGACTCGGGGAAAGAACTTGTCGTCGGAGAGAATGCAAAGATCGTTACGATTCAGTTTCTTGATGTATTTACGAAACTTGGAGGTACTGGAATTACGATTGGTTTCATCATCGCCACGCTTATGGTTGCGCGTTCAGCTCACTTGAAGCAGCTCGGTAAATTGTCACTTGCACCGAGTCTGTTTAACATCAATGAGCCAGTCATCTTTGGGATGCCGATCGTCTTCAATCCGGTCATGTTTATCCCGTTCGTCATTGTTCCGGCGATTGCATCATTCATGGTCTATTTCACGATTTTGTGGGGATGGGTCGAACCGTTTAATGCCTTGCAAGTTCCGTGGACGACTCCGCCAATCATCTCAGGGTTCTTGATAGGAGGATGGCGGGCAGCACTCTTACAGATTGCGACGATCGCTATGTCCGTTGCGATTTACTTGCCTTTCGTTCGAATGCAGGATCAAATCTCATATGGAGAAGAAGTCAAAGCACAGGAAGATCAAGCTTCGGCATAAAACCGTGCTCATAGAAAAACCGATCGATTCCTCTTTTGAAACAATAGGGGAGTCGGTCGGTTTTAATTGTTTTGTATGGAACCATGTATTTTGTGCGCCACCCATCGAAAGAGGACGACATGAAAGAGTGATACCCGGTTAAATTTTTGCAAAGATCGTATCTAGGATTCAGCAGTCATTATTATAGAAGAAAAGCGTCAAGCCCACTCTTCCGTCATCTCTTGCAGTTGCGTCAAGATATGTGTCAGCAAAAAGGCTCCGAGGGCAAGACTTGGCAACCCGTGACGCGAGCCGTCTTCAGCCGGGAGCAACCCTTTATTGAATTTTAAGGCGAGTGGTGCGATGGAGCGCTCGAGCGTCTCTGTTACATCTCCAAGCGTGACAATTGCATACGGTGTATGCCACGAGTCATAGCGGGCGAGTGATGCTTGGAAGTCGGGGCGTTCCGTATCCGGTGTAAATATGAGAATCCGGTCGACGGCATGGAGTGTTTTATGATTTTTAATCTGTGAGACACGTTTCATTTGGTCCGGACCTTCGGACAACATCGGATAAAGACCTTCGAATTCGCCGTAAGCATCAACATAAACGGTACCCTCTCCGACGAGCGCTTGAGCCAGCAAACGGACGACATCGAACAATTCATCCTCTTGTTTGACGAGACTTTGCAGTTTTCCGTTGAATTGAGTCGCTAAAATTTTCATCATGGGTGAACATCCTCTCTAAATTTCTATCACAGACAGTATATAGCAAGTTTTACTTTAATGTAGAATGGAAATAACTAGAGGGGGAGTGTGAAAGATGAAAGGGAGACTACTCATCGCGGAAGATGAGCCGGGCATTCGGAATTTATTGGCACAGTTATTCAAGGCGCAAGGGTACATCACGGATTTAGCGGTCGATGGAATCGAGACGATTGAACGATTACGCGAAGCGGATTACGATCTGCTGCTGATGGACGTCAACATGCCTGGGAAAACAGGGATTGAAGTGTTGCGTCATCAAGACCAAATCGGACGTCCGATCCGGACGATTTTAATGACGGCGCTCAGTGAAAAAGAAGCGATGGAAGAAGCGAAACGACTCGGTGTCGTCGCCTTCTTCGGAAAGCCGTTTGATATCTTTGAACTGAAAAAAGAAGTGACTGTGCAGATTTCGAGCGATGTAAGCGGTTAATCCTTCACGTCGTCGTCACAAACCTGAAAACAGAGCGAAATGCTGTACGTTCAAGCGAATCAGTATGTTATAATCAGTCTGAAATTACACGATTCCGTGTAAGCAGCGATCAAAACAGAGGAGGATGTCATTATGCCATTAGTATCTATGACAGACATGTTAAACAAAGCGCTCGAAGGTAAGTATGCAGTAGGTCAATTCAACATCAACAACCTCGAGTGGACACAAGCGATTCTCGGTGCGGCTCAAGAAGAGCAGTCACCAGTTATCCTTGGTGTATCTGAAGGTGCAGCACGTCACATGGGCGGATTCTACACGGTTGTTAAAATGGTAGAAGGTCTCGTTCACGACATGAAAGTAACAGTTCCTGTTGCGATTCACCTCGACCACGGTTCAAGCATTGAAAAATGTAAAGAAGCGATCGACGCTGGATTTACATCTGTAATGATCGATGATTCACACAGCCCAATCGACACAAACATCGAAACAACTAAAGCAGTTGTTGAGTATGCACATGCTAAAGGTGTTTCTGTTGAAGCAGAAGTTGGAACTGTCGGTGGACAAGAAGACGACGTCATCGGTGACGTTATGTACGCGAAACTTGACGAGTGCGTTCGCATCGTTAAAGAAACAGGAATCGACACGCTCGCTCCAGCACTCGGTTCTGTACACGGTCCTTACAAAGGTGAACCAAACCTTGGTTTCGCTGAAATGGAAGAAATCCGTAACGCAACAGACCTTCCACTCGTTCTTCACGGTGGTACAGGAATCCCGACACACGATATCGAAAAAGCGATTTCGCTCGGTACTTCTAAAATCAACGTCAACACAGAGAACCAAATCTCATTCGCGAAAGTCGTTCGTGAAGTATTGGCTGAGAAACCAGAAGCATATGACCCACGCGTATTCATCGCACCAGGTCGCGAAGCAATCAAACAAACAGTCATCGGTAAGATGCGTGAGTTTGGTTCAAGCAACAAAGCATAATTTTTATCCTTTAAAATGCGGTAGACTCCGGTCTATCGCATTTTTTTTCATCTAGAAAGCAAACTGTTTTTGGAAAACGTTAGGACTTCGAGCGAAAAAAATTTATAATGGAACAGTAAGCGATTTCAAGGGAATACTTTAAGGGATGAAAGGGGAAGGATTAAAATGAGATTTTTTATCGACACAGCGAACGTAGAGGATATTAAAAAAGCACATAAAATGGGGATTTTAGATGGGGTTACAACAAATCCATCACTCGTCGCAAAAGAAGGCGTCGACTTCCATACACGTCTCCGTGAGATTTGTGAAATCGTCGGGGATGTATCCGTCAGTGCGGAAGTCATCGCACTCGATGCAGAAGGAATGATTCGTGAAGGGAAGGAACTCGCACAAATCGCACCGAACATTACGGTAAAGGTTCCGATGACACCTGCTGGTCTTGAAGCAGTTGCAGCATTGTCAAAAGAAAAAATTACGACGAACGTGACATTGATTTTCAATCCGAACCAGGCACTTCTCGCAGCACGTGCTGGAGCGACATACGTTTCGCCGTTCCTCGGGCGTCTCGATGACATCGGGCAAGATGGAATGGGACTCGTCGAAACGATTGCGCAAATCTTCGTTGTCCATGATATTCCGACACAAATCATTGCAGCATCGATTCGTAATCCGATTCATGTCACGAATGCAGCACTTGCAGGTGCAGATATCGCGACGATTCCGTTCAACGTCATTGAGTCGTTGACACACCACCCATTGACGACTCAAGGAATCGAGAAGTTTCTCGCGGACTGGGAAAAAGCCCAGCAATAATAGATGGTGAAGAAAGGTTGATGGATAGTGGACATTTTGCATATCGTAGGGCAACAACGCCTTGAAGGAACGGTCTTGATCAGCGGTTCGAAACAAAGTGCGATTCCATGCCTCGCGGCCGCACTCTTGACGGATCAGCAAGTCGTACTTGAGGGTGTGCCGGACATTGGCGACGTTACGACGATGATCCAAATCATGGAGACGCTTGGAGCCGTCGTGACACGTCAAGGCGATATGGTGACGATTGACCCGAGTCAAGTCGAACCAATGCCTTTGACGGGAGCGGAGACACGGAAATTACGTGGATCAATCTACCTCATGAGCATTCTTGCAGCGCGATTTAAACAGGGGGTCGTCGGTTTACCCGGTGGCTATGCCATCGGTCCTCGACCGATTGATTTACACATTAAAGCACTCGAGCGTCTCGGTGTTTCGATGCGAAACGAACAAGGTGTTTACTACATGCGTGTCGAAGAGTTGAAGGGTAACCGCATCTATCTTGATTTACCTTCCTTCGGTGCGACAATCAGTGCGTTACTCGTCGCCGTCATGGCTGAAGGAACGACAGTGATTGAAAATGCCGCCTATGATCCGGAAGTGATCGATGTCAGTACGATGCTTACGAACATGGGAGCGAGTGTCAAAGGTGCAGGGACCGATGAAATTCGCATCAAAGGGATTAAATCGCTTCAAGGCTGTCGCCATACACTGATTCCTGACCGGATGGAGGCGGGAACGTTTCTGACGATGGGCGCCGTCCTTGGACGCGTCACGGTCGACAACGTCATTCCGTTACATCTTGAAAGCATCATTCAAAAGCTCGAACGGTTCGGTGCGAAGGTTGAAGTCGCAGACGATGCAGTCACGGCTTCAATCGGGGAAATGAAACCGGTCGATATCAGGGTTTTCCATTACGGTGGGTTTCCGAGTGACATGCAACCAATCATCTCAGCGGCGCTTTTGCAAGCGAAAGGTGCGAGCATCGTCGTTGATAAGCTGTACCCCCAACGTTTCCGTCACGTCCAAGAAATGCGTCGCCTGAGTGCACGGATTACGCATGAAGATGCTGCTTCCATCATCATCCGCGGTGGTGAAACGTTGTTTGGGACAGAACTCGAGGCGAAAGATCCGCGTGGCGCGGCAGCACTCGTTCTAAGTGGAATGCTCGCTTCAGGCGAAACGTTGTTGCATCATGCTGAACTCATCGATCAAAGTTATGAACGGTTCGATGAAAAGTTAAAAGGGCTCGGGGCCCTCGTATGGCGCGAAACGGTCTGACCGATTTTTAGCAAAAGAGAGGGGACATACACATGGAAAGAAGTCTATCAATGGAACTTGTACGCGTAACAGAGGCGGCGGCACTTGCCTCTGCCCGCTGGATGGGGAAAGGTTTGAAGAATGAGGCAGATGACGCGGCGACGAGCGCAATGCGTGATGTCTTCGATACGATCCCGATGAAGGGAACGGTCGTCATTGGCGAAGGTGAGATGGATGAAGCACCGATGCTCTACATTGGAGAAAAGCTTGGAAATGGATATGGCCCACGACTCGATGTTGCCGTCGACCCGCTTGAAGGAACGAACATCGTCGCAAAAGGAACATGGGGTGCGCTTGCCGTACTCGCTGTTGCAGATGCCGGCGATTTGCTCCATGCACCGGACATGTATATGGATAAAATTGCTGTCGGTCCGGAAGCGGCAGGTCACGTCAGCTTAGATGCGACGATTGAAGAAAACATCGCCGCTGTCGCGAAAGCTAAAAATAAAGACATCGAAGACGTCGTCGTCTCGATTCTTGATCGTGAACGTCATGAAGAAGTCATTCAACGGATTCGGGCAACGGGAGCACGGATTCGCTTGATTGGTGACGGCGATGTCGCAGCGGCAATCAATACCGCATTCCCGCATACAGGGATTGATTTACTGCTCGGTTCAGGCGGAGCGCCTGAAGGTGTGCTTGCAGCCGTTGCACTTAAGTGTCTCGGCGGTGAACTCCAAGGCCGTCTGCTTCCGGCAGACGAGGCGGAAGTCGCACGCTGTAAAAAGATGGGGATTGAAGATCCGTCAAGAATCCTCATGATGGACGATCTTGTTTCAGGAGATGACTGTATCTTTGCTGCAACGGGCGTAACGGACAGTGAGCTGATGAAAGGTGTTCAGTTCTCCGGACAAGGTGGACAAACGCACTCTGTCGTCATGCGCGCAAAATCAGGAACCGTTCGTTTCGTCGAAGGACATCACTCGTTCAAAAAGAAACCGAAGCTCGTCATCAAGTAATGCATGAAACTGAGCAAAACAAAGAAAGACCTTTCCGATTTTTTCGGAAAGGTCTTTTTCTTTTGTGAACCAACTATTCTTTCAACGGTGCTTGGACGGAAGCGCTCATCTTTGTGAGTGTTTGACGTGGTAAGAGCCGCGTCAGGAAAACATAGAAGGCATTGCTTGCACCAGGAATCACCAGCGTCTTGCCTTGCATGTATCCATCGAAGGATAGCTTAGCGACGGTTGGCGCATCCATGATGCCGGGGCGTTTAAACAAACGGGAAGCAGACAGGCCGGCCGTCGCTTCGAAATCGGTATGGGTCGCACCGGGACAAACCGCCGTGACTTGAATGCCGTAAGGCGCGAGTTCCTCTGCTAAAGCTTCGGAAAAACTTAAGACGTAGGCTTTTGTTGCATAATAGACGGCTAGGAACGGACCGGCTTGAAATGCTGCCGTCGAAGCGATCTGTACGATCCGACCTTGTATACCTTGGTCCCGCATCCGCTGTGCATAAGCTTTTGTCAGATGAGTCAGGGCCCGGATGTTGACATCAATCATGTTCAGTTCACGTGAAAGTTCGGTTTCGAGAAACTCACCAAATAATCCGAAACCGGCATTGTTGATTAAGAGATCGACCGAATCATCTTTTGTCGCCCGAAGGAGGGCTTCGATGTGGAGGGGCTGTCCGATGTCGTAAGGATAGACCTCAGCCGTTCCTCCTTCTTGTTCGACGAGATACTTCGTCTCGAACAGTTTTTCGGCATTGCGCCCGACGAGCAGCAGATGATCTCCTTGCATGCCATGTAACCGTGCGAGCTCGCGACCGATGCCTGCTGAGGCTCCTGTAATCAATACGTTCATAGGATCACGCTCCTGTTTCGTGGATTGAATTGATAGAAAAAGGGTATTAACTAGACGATAGCGCAGAACAAACAAAAAAGCGATTGAGCCGATGCTCAACCGCTTGGTCGATCGTGTTTGGATTAAAGGTAAGAACCGGCTCCGACGAGACGTGAACCCCAGTATCCTGATTTGAAGCTTGAGTATTTAACGCCACCCGTTTCCGAGTTGACCATGCTTGTCTTGCTTGTCGCGATACCAACGTGTTGGATGCCGCTACCGTGTGAGAAGAAGACGAGATCTCCCGGTTGAACGCTTGAGACGCTGACTTTCTTAGATGAAGAGTATTGTGAAGAAGACGAGCGTGGAAGTGTTTTTCCAGCTGCTTTCTTATAAACGTAGCTTGTGAAACCAGAGCAATCAAAACCACGTGTTGTTGTACCGCCCCAGACGTAAGGCGTACCTTTATGTTTTGCTGCTTCGCTTAAGATCTTTGTACGTGTTGAAGAAGAAGTCGTTGTTTTCTTAGCTGTTGAAGTTGATGTTTTTTTCTTGTATGTTTTTGTATACTTCGTGTACACGTAACGTGTTTTCCCACCGTAATAAATCTTCGTCCAGCTACCTGACTTTCCTTTATAACGGAATGTTTGACCTGCGTTAACTTTACCGACGATTGAAGATTTTGTAGAGGCACCTGAACGAACGCGTAATCCGTTATCCATGATTTTGACTTTAGTAATTGTAGCAGCTTCAACTTTACCTGTTCCCACTGACGCAAAACCTGAAACCACTAATGCGGCTGTCGCGACCGATGCTAGAAAACGTTTCATATGTGAATTCCTCCATTTTAATTAAAATTTATGTGACCGAGTTATATAATGAAATCATTAAGTGTTTGTTTAGGCAGTCATCCTTACGACTTTGTAAGTTTTTCTCTGCAGGAATATCTTAGCATGCGGTCGTGTGAAAACGTTTTTTCAGTTCCGCTACAAAATACCGCTTTTCTGTAATATAACTGCAATAATATCGTGGAATATTACAAAGAAGAAATTTCCATTCGCTAAATCACGACGAAAGTGGTAGATATGTGATACCTTTAATTCACAAAAGATTTTTTTGCTTTATCATTAAATACGTTACAGAACTTTGCTGTTGAATTTATAAAGAATAGGTGAATGCATATGCCAACTGAAAAAACCGATAAACCAGAACGTTCCTATACACTTGCCCAACTCGGTAATCTGACATTGAAGGATCTATATGAAATTGCGAAAGCAAAAAATGTTCCGCAATACCGGGAAGCGCGAAAGCGTGAGTTAATGTTCAAGATTTTAAAAGCACAAGCAGAATCAACCGGTCTCTACTTCCTCGAAGGGGTGCTTGAAGTCATCCCCGGCAATCCACAGATGCAAAACGATGGTGGTTTCGGCTTCCTTCGTCCCATCAACTACTCACAATCCTCTGAAGATATCTACATCGCCGCTTCACAAATTCGTCGTTTTAATCTTCGTAATGGAGATGTCGTCACGGGAAAAGTCCGGCCACCGAAGGAAAATGAACGTTTCCAAGGTTTATTGAGCGTTGAAGCAGTGAATGGAGAAGCGCCGGACACGGCACGAAACCGTTTATTCTTCCCTGCGCTGACACCGATTTACCCCGATCGTTTAATGCGTCTTGAAACAGAACCGCGTCATCTGTCGGTTCGTGTCATGGACATGATTGCGCCGGTCGGATTCGGGCAACGCGGATTGATTGTCGCACCACCGAAGGCAGGGAAGACGTCCTTGTTAAAAGAGATTGCGAATTCGATTCAAGTCAACCATCCGGATGTTGAGTTAATCATTCTTTTGATTGATGAACGACCGGAGGAAGTGACGGATATCGAACGTTCCGTACCGGGAGCAGACGTCGTCAGTTCGACGTTTGATGAGACACCGGATAACCACGTCCGGATTTCAGAACTCGTCCTTGAGCGGGCGATGCGTCTCGTCGAGCATAAAAAAGATGTCGTCATCTTGATGGACTCGATCACACGTCTGACGCGTGCCTATAACCTGACCGTCCCGCAAAGCGGACGGACCTTATCAGGGGGGATTGACCCGGCTGCCTTCCATAAACCGAAACGTTTCTTCGGAGCAGCACGGAACATCGAACATGGCGGCAGTTTGACGATTCTCGCGACAGCACTCGTTGAGACCGGTTCACGGATGGACGATGTCATCTATGAAGAATTTAAAGGGACCGGCAACATGGAGCTTCATCTTGACCGGAAACTATCAGAGCGTCGCATCTTCCCGGCGATCGATATCCGGAAATCCGGCACACGGAAAGAAGAGTTGCTCCTACCGAAAGATCAACTCGATGCGTTGTGGACGATTCGTCGGACGATGAATGAATCAAACGAGTTCGTCGACAGTTTCTTGCGCAAGATTAAGGATACGAAAAATAATGAAGAATTCTTCGTTGAACTGTTGAAGGAAAAGAAGAAGCCGATTCGCCGGGCAGCAGCTAAACCACGGACGATCAAAACAGATACACCGACTTGAAAATAGGTATTGCGAGACGATGAAAAATCGTTTAGTATAGGAAGGTAACTTACTCTGGCTCAGCAAATGAACCAGGGCGGAAGGAGAGAAATCAACCATGAAACAAGGAATTCACCCAAACTACAACAAAGTTGTATTTATGGATTCAACTACTGAGTACAAATTCTTAACTGGTTCTACTCGTTCTTCGAACGAAACAATCACTTGGGAAGATGGAAACGAGTACCCACTCATCCGCGTGGATGTGTCTTCGGACTCGCACCCATTCTACACTGGTCGTCAAAAGTTCAACGCTGCAGACGGTCGTGTCGATCGCTTCAACAAAAAATACGGCCGCAAGTAATTGCGACCTATCCATTAAAAAACAGCCTGTCTCCATCACTGGAGCAGGCTGTTTTTGTATAGACTGAACTGGGCGCGATAGGTCAGGTAAGTCTTCAACACGAACGATGAGCCGATTGCGCCGGCAATGCCGGTGATATACGGGAGCAAGTCAGGATTTGTCGCGAATTGTTCGAAGAGACGACTGAAGGAAAAATGTCGGCCGAGGAAAAAACCTGCGCCGAGAAAGACACTAATCCAAATCAAAGCCCCGGTATACGCATAGACGGCGAAAACCCGAAACGGCATCTTCGAAACACCGGCAAAAAAAGCGGACAGTTGGCGAAGGCCAGGTATGTAGTAACCGATAATCAAGACCGACTTGCCGTAACGAAGAAAGCCGGCTTCTGCCGTGACAATGTGTTTTTCAGAAATGCGAAACTTCGGTCCGATTCGATGAAGCAACGGCATTCCGAGTTTCAGACCAAGCAGGTAGCTGATCGTCATCCCGATACAGCTTCCGGCGTAAGCGGCGAGAATCGTTCCGATTAAGGGTAAATTGCCTTGATGCATCCAAAAACCGGACATGATCAGTAACGTTTCATCCGGAACAGGAAGCCCGATGATCCCCCCGGCTAGAAGGATCGCAAGTCCGAATGAACCATATTGATGAAGCACTTCATGTAATATGTGATGGATCGGGAACACCTTCCTTCATAAATTCTTCTTCTATAGTGTACAGGAAATGAGGACTGGTTAAAACGACAAGGTGGGGAATCATGGGAATGAACGGATGGATTTTTGATTTCGAGAAGTCAACTCTTTTCCTTATATTCGATTCGGGCTATACTCGTTAAAGTGACTAATTTTAGAGGACGGTGTCTGCAATGATGCATGTAATAAATCAGTATGGTTGGATTGAAGTGATTTGCGGAAGTATGTTCTCTGGTAAGTCGGAAGAATTGATTCGACGCGTTCGCCGGGCTCAGTACGGGAAGTTGCCGGTCCAAGTATTTAAACCGGCAATCGACGACCGTTATCATGAAGAACATGTCGTCTCGCACGTCGGCAACTCTGTCATCGCGGTACCGATGGCGACGAGCCGTGACGTGTACGCGGCAGTCGCACAAGAGACACAAGTGGTCGCGATTGACGAAGTTCAGTTCTTTGATGATGAAATCGTCGATGTCATCGAGGCCCTCGCGCAGGACGGAAAACGTGTCATCTGTGCCGGACTCGATCAAGACTTCCGGGCGGAACCATTCGGTAAGATGCCGGAACTTCTCGCACGGGCAGAGTTCGTCACGAAACTGCAGGCGATCTGCCTGTCGTGCGGTGACCCGGCATCGCGGACGCAACGTTTAATCGACGGTCGACCTGCCAACTACAATGATCCAATCATTTTAGTCGGCGCGTCAGAGTCGTATGAGCCGCGTTGCCGCCACTGCCATGAAGTGCCGGGGAAATCGCAAGCCCTGCAACAATGGAAGAAACAGCAACAGAACTGATGAAGTAAACGAAGGACTGATTCATCAGTCAGGACCGCATCAATCAAATGGCCGATACTCCCATCGTTTCAAGGGAGCATCGGCCATTTTTTTTGCGCATTCATATTGTTCTGGACGGCTTAGTCGATGCTTGAAACACGCATCGAAACAGTCTTCATCCCTTGCTTTTGCGCAGGAAAGACATCAACCGGTGTGGGTCAAACGACTATATTGGTGTACAAAGTGTGTTGCCTCGCGGACAATCGTTTCTTGATCATAATCGAGGGTCGCGACATGATAGGAGTCAAGCAGGCAATAGCTCCGTTTGTCCGTCGAACCGATGACTTGATAAAGGTAATCCGAACTTTCAGGCGGGACGACATGGTCTTCGGCAGAATATAAAATAAGTGTTGGAATCTCGATGGCTGGTAAGAGTGGACGTGTCTGGTCAATCAAGGTCAAAAGTTCCGATGCGCAGACGACAGGGACCTGGTCATAGATGATTTCAAACGCTTCACGTTTAATGTCTGGGGTACTTTCTTTTAAGTAGCGTGGACAGTCTTCAAAAGATAATGCTTCATAGGCAGGAATCGCTAACGCTGCATTGATCGTAATCAATCCGTCAGCAGGTAATCCTTCCGCGACGAGTGCAAGGGCAAGTGTCGCACCCATCGATTGTCCGGCGATGAAAATGGACGAACAATGATTGGTTAAGACGTCGAACCCTTGGCGGAGGCTTTGTTTCCAATCTTCAGCAGTCGACGCTTCGAAATCACGGATGCTCGTCCCGTGTCCGTCGAGACGCGGGGCATACACGGTAAACCCTTGAGCGGCAAACTGCTCTCCGACAGTACGGACGCTTTGAGGGGTTGCGTTAAAACCGTGAGACAGTAAAATACCGATTGGACCTCGTTCAATCAAAAAAGCTTCTGCGCCAAACAGGACGAGTGATGATGAATTCATAAAGGGTTCCTCCTTCTATTAAAAAACTCGTAGTGCTTTAGGCGCACTACGAGATTCTCGTAAGTATCATCCAAAGCATCGGCTTTGCTGGTCGGAGCACCTTGCATGTTGCAGGTTGCCGTGGGTTCGTAGAGCCAGATCTCTCGCCCACTCTTGATATATCGTATAGGAATTGTCGGAATAATCATTGTGAAGAGGATAGCATTGATTGAAATACGTTGTCAAGAAGTCAAAAAGAAGTCGAAATTGATAAACTGGGTAATTTGGTTTAATTTTGAAAATATGGTTGACTTGAGAAAGGAATCCCCGTAGTGTAAGCATTAGATTCACGACATAAGAACGACTTGAAACATCACACATATGAACTTCATACCGTAGCACTTATCGAGAGAGGTGGAGGGACTGGCCCTACGAAACCTCGGCAACAGACTTCTTACGTCGTACTGTGCCAATTCCGTCAGACGTTTGTCTGAAAGATGAGCGGAGCGGATTCTGCCTTAGTGCAGATGGAAGGATCCTTTTCTTTTAAGAGAAGGGTCCTTTTTTTGATGTTTTCCTAAAAAAAGAGAATGAAATACAATTCATTTTGTATTTTAGAATGACCTGTGCTAGTCTTGAGCTGTATAACTCAATAACCAGTTCTTCGGGGTAGGGTGAAAATCCCAACCGGCGGTGATGCGATTGATAAATCGATGAGCCCGCGACCTGCAGTGTACGCACTGTGGCTGACTTGGTGAGACTCCAGGGCCGACGGTAAAGTCCGGATGGGAGAAGGACGAAACAATGCGCTTGCTGCCATTTTCTGAAAAAATGTTTTCAGGGAAAGGTCTGTTTCTGTATGTGTAAAAACAGAAACGCGAGACGCTTATTTCGTCAATCCTTCAATCACGACGCCCCTTTTACAGGAGGCGTCTTTTTTATTGAAAGGAGCGGAAAAAATGGAAACATTAATGGAAACATTCATGAGTTATGCGATGCAACTAGCACACATGTTAAACGGTCAAACGAGCCCGAATCCGAGTGTCGGCTGCGTCATCGTCAAACAGGGGCGGATTGTTGGTTTTGGGGCCCACCGTTATGCGGGAGGACCCCATGCCGAAGTCGAAGCGCTCCTCATGGCAGGTGAAGCAGCACGCGGAGCCGATCTCTACGTGACACTCGAACCGTGCAATCATCACGGCAAAACACCGCCGTGTACGGAAGCAATCCTCGAAGCAGGAATCAATCGTGTTTTTATCGCGACAGAGGACCGCCACGCGCTCGTCGCAGGAAGCGGTATCACACGTCTCCGTCAGGCGGGGATTGACGTCGAAGTCGGTCTACTAAAAGACGAGGCAGTGGCACTGTATGAACCATTTTGGACGGCGATTGAACGAAAACGTCCGCATGTCACAGTGAAAGTCGCCCAAACGATGAACGGGACGATTGCGACGGGTGAACAACGCTTTATCACTTCGGAAGCGGCACGTGCTGACGGACGGCAGTTACGCGGGATACACGACGCGATTCTCGTCGGAAGCGACACGGTGATCATCGATGACCCGGCACTGACGTTGCGCAGTTCGACCGGCATCGAACCGGTCCGTGTCATTGTCGATCGCCGCGGGCGCCTGACTGAAACATTCCAAGTCTTAAACGATGGCTTGAATCCGACGTACTGGCTGACGGAACAGCCACGAACAAGCGAACGGGCGAACGTGACGGTTTTCGTCGGGACGTATGCGACACCGGACCAAATCCTCGAACTTTTATATGAACAAGGTATTCGCAGTCTGTTGATTGAAGGTGGTCCCACGATTCAATCCGCATTTTTAGAAGCGGATCTCGTGGATACGATCGAACTCTATCAGGCACCGTCCCTCTTCTGTGGGACCAAGTCTCTGACGACGGAACAGGACATCGAAGACCGTTTTGATTTAGTGAAAATGAACCAAATCGGACAGGACGTCCATCTCCAGTATGTACGAAAGGAGAGGATGACATGTTTACCGGATTGATTGAAGAACTCGGCACAATAAAACGGAAAGTCCCCCGTCCGAACGGGCTGGCGCTCGAAATTGAAGCGACAGCAGTGCTTGACGGAACAAAGATTGGCGACAGCATTGCCGTTGATGGGATTTGTTTGACGGTGACGGCGATGACGAAGAGCGGATTCACGGCCGATGCCGTCCATGAGACGATCCGAGCGACGTCGCTTCAGACGTTACGGGTCGGGACAGCCGTTCAGCTCGAACGCGCGATGCCGGCGAATGGACGGTTCGGTGGTCACTTCGTCAGCGGGCATATCGACGGAACGGCTCGGTTTCTCAGCCGGCGACCGGACGGTGAAGCGATGGAATACCGTTTTGAGGCAGGCGACTGGAGCAAGTACTGTATTCCGAAAGGATCGATTGCAATCAATGGGACGAGCCTGACGCTGCAACATGTCGGAAACGATGCGGTGACGATTTCATTGATTCCCCATTCACGCCAAGTCACGACGTTCGATCGCTTGCAGACGGGTGCCCTCGTCAATATCGAATGTGACTTGATGGCGAAACATCTCTATCACTTTACGCAGAAGGATGCGAAGACGGACTGGTCGGCATTTTTAGGAGGCGAAGCATGATGAACGGATTTGATTCGATTGAAGAAGCAGTGGATGACTTAAAACGCGGACGACCGATTATCGTCTGTGACGATGAAAACCGTGAGAACGAAGGGGATCTCGTGTTACTTGCGGAACATGCGACACCCGAGATGATTAACTTCATGATCACTTACGGCAAAGGACTCGTCTGTGTCCCGGTCAGTCCGGATATCGCAACACGACTCGAGCTCCGGCCGATGACAGATGTCAACACGGATCCGCACGGAACGGCTTTTACGATCAGTATTGATCATGAAGATGCGAAAACCGGCATCAGTGCAGCGGAACGGGCAATGACGATTCAGCGGATGTTGACGGATGGTCCAAAGCAGTTCAAGCGTCCCGGACACATCTTTCCGTTGATCGCAAACGAAGGCGGCGTCCGCGTCCGGCGTGGTCATACGGAAGCAGGGATTGATTTGGCACGGCTCGCGGGAAGCGCCGAAGCGGCCGTCATCTGTGAAATCATTTTAGACGACGGGACGATGGCACGGGTTGATGATTTAGTGACGTATAAAGCAGAACATGATTTAAAAATGATTACGATCGATGCTCTCATCCGCTATCTCGAGCGCTCTGTCCGCCGTGAAGCGGAAGTCTTGTTACCGACGACGCACGGGGCGTTTCGGATGCTTGGTTATACGACACCTGACGCCAAGGAACATGTCACGGTGCTATCAGGTGAAGCAGAAGACGGGATGCTCGTCCGCGTTCATTCCGAATGTCTGACGGGTGACGTCTTCGGATCAAAACGGTGTGACTGCGGTCCGCAACTCGACGCGGCGCTCGACCGGATTGAACAGGAAGGCGGCGCTGTCCTCTACTTGCGGCAAGAAGGGCGGGGGATTGGTCTGATGGCGAAGCTGAAAGCCTATGAGCTCCAAGAACAAGGACTTGATACGGTCGAGGCGAACCATGCGCTCGGATTTGCAGCCGACTTACGCGACTACGCCGTCGCAGCAGCGATGCTTCAGGACCTCGGTGTCACGAAAATCCGTTTGATGACGAATAACCCGGATAAACAGCAAGCGCTCGAAACGTACGGCATCACTGTGCTTGAGCGGGTTCCGCATGAAGTACCGGCAAGTTTAGAAAACCACCAGTATCTCAAAACCAAACAGACGAAGCTCGGGCATCTGCTCGATCTCGAAGGAGGAAAATAAGATGGTATACGAAGGATTTTTAACGGGCGAAGGACTCCGGGTTGCGATCGTCGCGGCACGGTTCAATGAATTGATCACTTCTAAATTAGTCGGAGGAGCAAACGATGCCTTCCGTCGTCACGGTGTCGAAGCGGATAGCGTCGATACGGCGTGGGTGCCGGGCGCATTCGAGATTCCGCTCGTCGCGGAGAAACTGGCGAAAAGCGGTAAGTATGATGCCATCATCACACTCGGTGCCGTCATCCGCGGTGCGACGTCGCATTACGATTATGTCTGCAATGAAGTCGCGAAAGGTGTTGCCGGTGCGTCGCGTGAGACGGGTGTTCCGATCATCTTCGGTGTATTGACGACGGACTCGATTGAACAAGCGGTCGAACGGGCCGGCACGAAAGCAGGGAACAAAGGGTATGAGTCGGCGGTCTCTGCCATCGAGATGGCGAACTTGTTACGCAGCTTTCAGTAATGTTTCTCTATCGGATGTAAAACGGGGACGGACGTAAAGGTCAATTCGCCACCTGTTAAATCGTTCAAAAGGAATCACTCGTTTCACGCGACTCCTGCAGGAAAGCGCGTGAAATGAGCGATTCCTTTTTGAGGTCGCGCCCCTCTTACATGCGATAGAAATTTTTTTGGTTTTTATCAATAATTCATGGTCACGGATACACGGGATGGTATAACCACCGTATAATAATAAAAGTACGGAAAACTTAGAGGTTTGGAAGAAAGGGGGGCGAATGAACATGAAGCGGATTCATTACGTATACGGCGTTCTTTTATTTAGTTTGAGCTATTATAGTTGGATCTGGTTTTATGCCGATCGACCGGAACTGGCATCGTGGGGAAATAACATTTTTTCTATCATAGGCTGTATAGCTGCAACATTATTCTTACTGCACACATATCGAACGAATGGCCGGGACCAAGGCCGGTTTTTTCTCTATCTTGCTTTCGGAACAGGAAGTTATCTGATTGCGGAACTGATTTGGATGTCTTATGAAAATATCCAACAGGTTGCCGTTCCTTTTCCCGGTCTGCCGGACCCTTTTTATATGTTGCAATCGTTCTTTTTCTTTATGGCATTTCTTCATTTGATTCGAAAATACGTGACGAAACATCAATTGATTCGATTCGTGTTTGATATTTTAATCGTCATGACTGTCGCTGTGACATACAGCTGGTTTTTCTTGGTTCGTCCTTCTTTAGCGGATGGGCAAGCGTCGACAGCGGAAAACTTCGTCGCGTTCGCGTATCCGATGAATGATGTCGTATTGCTGTTTTGTGTCATCAGCATCTACTTCTTAATCGAAAAACGACAAACTGTCACACGACCGACCTGTTTCTCCTTTTTGTTAATCGGAATATTAATTCAGATTATCGCCGATACCCTTTTTCTATATATGACGACCATCCATGGGTATGAGAACACCGCAGCGATTGATCCGTTATTCATTTTAAGTTTATTGTTAGTCGCGATTTCCGGTCATGCGGGAGAAGTGACGATGGAACATATCCGAGTCGATCAGGAAGAAAGGCAATCCTTGCATCTCGGGCGATTGTTTTTACCGTATTTCCTCGTACTTCTATTGTTCTCAACAATGCTGTTTTATGCGCAACGGGGAGATGCCTTAAATGGATTGATGATTGGTTGCGGGGTGACGATTCTCTTAATTTTAGTCCGGCAAATTTTAATGATTTTAAGTAACCATCAATTGATTCAAGAAATCCACCATAAGGCGGATGAGTTGGAAGAGAGTAAGGAACGTTATGAATCACTCTTTACGTATCATCCGGATGCCGTTTATTCTCTTGATTTGAAAGGACAAATTGAAAGTGCGAACCCATCATTCGAAAAACTGACGGAACATTGTGAGAGCGAGTTGATTGGTCGGTCGTACGATCAATTGCTTGGACAAGGCACTTCTGCCATGGCGGATCAAGATAAGATGAGCGCTGAACAATTCGAGACGGTGTTTCGAAAGGAAGGTGGCAACAATGTCCTGCTCAGCGTGACGACAATTCCGATTCGTGTCCGAAAACGACTTGTTGGTTTGTTCGGCATCGGTCGTGATATCACAGACATGCGGAAAAATGAATTGAAAATCCATCAGCTTGCGTACTATGACCATTTGACGAAAGCGGTCAATCGAAAGTACTTCGAAGAGATGTTACATCATTTAGTCGAGCAAGAACAAAGTCAAGAAACGATCATTCTTTGCTTCATCGACTTAAACGATTTTAAACTCGTGAATGACTCGTTTGGACATCACATCGGCGATCAATTGCTGATTCAAGTCGCAGAACGCTTACGCCGCGCGACAGAAATCGAAGACGTCGTCGCCCGACAAGGGGGCGATGAATTCACGGTCATTCTCCGTCATATCGTGTCGGAAGAAGGGGCGAGAACCCGGACCGGGCGCCTTCTTAACCAGTTGAGCATACCGTACAATATTGAAGGACTTGAAGTCGTCTCGAGCCCGAGCATCGGAGTAGTTCGCCATCAAAGAACGGAACCGAAACATGTCGTGACGTTATTAAAACAAGCGGATTTAGCGATGTATCAGGCAAAGGCGAAAGGTGGAAAAAAGGTCGTCTTCTTTGATGATATTGCGGAAGCGGCGTCATACCGGCTACGACTTGAGTCGGAGCTCCCCCATGCGATTGAGACGAATCAACTCGTCCTGTACTATCAACCTCAAGTTGACACCATCACGTATCAGATGGTCGGTGTCGAGGGGTTGGTCCGTTGGAATCATCCGAAGCTCGGAATGATTTCACCGAACGATTTCATTCCCCTCGCGGAAGAAGCGGGGATGATCATTCGTCTTGGCGAATGGGTTTTACGTGCAGGCTTTTTGCAGGCGAAACGCTGGGAGGATAAAGGAATCGAGTTGAAGGTCGGTCTGAATGTCTCGATGCAACAGTTCCATCACCCAACGTTCGTCCTGACGTTGATGCAACTTTTAGCAGAAACAGACGTCGACCCGAGGCGAATCGATTTAGAAATCACGGAGGTATCGGCAGTCGAAGACATCGAGGTTACGGTCAAGACGATGCATCGTTTGAAAGAGCTGGGGTTCACGATTTCGATTGATGATTTCGGGACAGGCTATTCCTCATTATCCCGTCTCGTCGATTTCCCGATTGATACGTTAAAGATTCCGCGTGAATTTGTTAAAAAAATCAATATCGAGACGAGTGGGTATGCGATGATTTCCTCCATCATTCATTTAGCAAAATCGCTGGATGTAGCAGTCATCGCGGAAGGGGTCGAGACGCTCGAACAAGTCAACGTCTTGAATCGCTTGAAGTGTACACGGATGCAAGGTTATTATTTCGGTCGTCCGATGCGGCCTGAAGCCATTGAGCTGTTGCTCTATCCGGATCAGCGCTAAGCGTAACCGAATCAGTTTGAAACTTTTTCCAAAATCGACTCGTAGACACAGGTAAACGAGGAGGGAACGCACATGAAGAAGGGAAGATGGTTTTTTTCGCTGGCAATGGTTTCTTCGGTCGGTCTTGCCGGATGCAGTCAAGACGACCTGTCGAATAGTGAACTGTTAAAAAAGGCGACGGCAGCACAGGAGGATATTCAGTCGTTTCATATGGAGAGCGACATCTTTTCAGAAGTCGGCGGTCTGCCTGTCAGTCAGCAAGTCGCAGCAGATGTCATTCAAAAACCCTATACGATGCATCAAACGATTAAGATGAAGAATGTCGAGGATGGCTCGGATGTACAAATGGAGAGCTATATGCTCGACGACAAGATGTATATCGCACAGGACGGGCAATGGTTTGTCCAAGACATCTCGGAGATGAATGACATCATGGAATCATCCGTCTCGACCGATCAGAACCTGAAACTGTTGAAGAAGTATAAAGACAATTGGACAGCCGAAAGAAAAGATGAACTCTATCAAATTGATGTGGACTTGACGGGGGACGACTTGAAAAACTTCATGAAAGACGCGCTCGAACAATCGGGACAGATGGCGCAGATGAAAGAGATGATGGATCAAGTGGATTATAAAAAGATGGAATATACGATGACATATGACGCAAAGACGTATTATCCGAAGACGCTCGATATGACGATGGAGTTTGAAATCACAGAAGGCACGACCTTTAAGATGACGAATGAATCCACGTTTTCGAAATTCAATGCCATCGAGTCGATTGAGCTGCCGGAAGAGGCAAAAGAGGCCCAATCGATTACTGATATGAACCAATGACGAACAGCCGATTTTCCCCGACGTGACACGCCGGAGGAGGTCGGCGTTTTTTTCATGTGTGGAACATCTCTGAAAGGGGAACTTAGGAAATAGGGTTGACAGTATTCTGTCAATTCTGAAAAAATGGGAAAGTCTACATACGAATTGCAGAGGGGGGAAAAGCATGGGAACGTCATTCACTGAGTGGGTAAGTTCGGTGTCAAATTTGGTTTGGGGAGCACCGTTACTGATCCTATTAGTCGGAACAGGCATTTACTTAACGATTCGTTTAGGATTCATTCAAATTACAAAACTTCCTTATGCGTTAAAGCTCGCGTTTACGAAACAAGAGGACTCGAAACAATCGGAAGGGGACATCAGTCATTTTCAGGCATTAATGACCGCACTGGCAGCAACGGTCGGTACGGGGAATATCGTCGGTGTCGCAACAGCCGTCGTCCTTGGGGGACCAGGTGCGATCGTCTGGATGTGGTTATCCGGATTATTCGGCATGGCGACCAAATATGCGGAGGCGATTCTCGCCGTCAAATACCGTGTCGTCGATGAAAAGGGGCAGATGGCCGGAGGGCCGATGTACTATCTTGAACGGGGGCTCAAGCAAAAGTGGCTCGGGATTTTATTTGCCGCTTTCGCTTCGATTGCCGCTTTCGGGATTGGTAACGGGGTTCAAACGAACTCGGTCGCGCTCGCGATGAAGTCAACGTTCGATGTACCGCTCTACGTGACCGGAATCGTCTTAATGGTCGCAACAGGTGGCGTCATTTTGGGTGGTGTCAAATCGATTGGGAAAGTCGTCAGCTTTTTCGTGCCATTCATGATTTTCTTTTATGTCGGAAGTGGTTTATTGATCCTGATCATGAACTATGACTTGATTCCAGCGGCATTTTCAACAATTTTCAGCAGCACGTTCTCGAATGAAGCGATTACGGGTGGTGCAATCGGGGCGGCGATTCGTTACGGTGTCGCCCGAGGCGTCTTCTCGAATGAGGCGGGTCTCGGTTCAGCGCCAATCGCGGCGGCGGCTGCGAAAACCGATTTCCCGGGACGACAAGCACTCGTCTCGATGACACAAGTCTTCCTTGATACGATTCTCGTCTGTTCGATGACAGGATTGACGCTCGTCATGGGTGGAAAAATCGGGACCGGATTAGAAGGAGTCGAATTGACGACTGCAAGTTTTGAAGTGTTCCTCGGTCCGACCGGAAAGTATATCGTCACGATTGGACTTGTCTTGTTTGCCTTTTCAACAGTCCTCGGCTGGTCGTATTACGGTGAAAAATCGATTTATTATCTCTTTGGTCAAAAATCAATCGTGCCGTACCGCGTCGTATTTGTTCTCGTCGCCGGACTGGGCGCGATGACGACGAACTTGAACATGGTTTGGGCCATCTCGGACGTCTTCAACGGTTTGATGGCAATCCCGAACTTGATTGGTCTGCTTGGTCTGTCCGGCGTCGTCATTGCCGAGACGAGGTTGTTCCGCGAACAGCTGAAAAAAGAACAGGCAAATCGAAACGCCTCCTGAATCCAAAAGCGATCATTTCTTTTGGAGGTGAATCCGACGCAGGAGTCAGATCACAATCCATCAAACGGCCGACGCTTCCGACTTTTTACGGAAGCATCGGCCGTTTCTATGCAAATTCTTATCGTTCACAAAGGAAAGGGAGGCGGATTTCCAGATCATACACTGGAAATCCACCTCCCTTTATTCATTTCAAGTCGTTAAGTGGTCCGGTAGAACATGACCGACTCATATGGACGTAATGTGACGTTGCGCCCGTCTTGTGCGACATCAGGATAGTTCTGAATCAAGACGTCGGCGTCCGACATCGTCTCTGGTAACGTGAACGTCTTTTCTGAACTGTAGAAGTTCGAGAGGACGAGCAGCTGTTCGTCCTCTGTCGTTCGTTCGTACGCCCAAATCGACAAGTCGTCCGGTGTGAGAAGACGATACATTCCGTTCGTCAACACGTCATATTGTTTTCGTAATTGAATCAACTTTTTATAGTGGTGGAACACCGAATCAGGATTAGCGATGGCCGCTTTGACATTGATGTCAGTATAGTTCGGAGCGACGTCGATCCACGGCGTTGCTTCTGAAAAACCGGCGTGAAGCGTCGAGTCCCATTGCATCGGTGTTCGGGCATTGTCGCGTGATTTTTGGCGGATTGCCGCAAGAATCTGTTCAGGTGCTTCGCCCTGAACAATTTTTTCTTCATAGAGATTCAGTGTTTCGACGTCACGATAATCTGTAAGATCCGTGAAATCCGGATTCGTCATCCCGATTTCTTCACCTTGATAAATATACGGTGTGCCTTGTAGACCGTGTAACGTCGTCGCGAGCATCTTCGCGCTTTCGACGCGGTAGACGGTATCATCACCGAAACGGCTGACGACACGGGGCTGGTCGTGGTTGCACCAAAAGATGGCATTCCACGCTTTTCCCTGCATCCCGACCTGCCAGTCCGACAGGATCCGTTTTAACTCAAGAAAATCGAATGGCGCGACTGTCCATTTTTGACCGTCCGGATAGTCGACTTTTAAATGGTGGAAGTTAAAGGTCATCTTCAACTCTTCCTCGCTGACATTTGAATACTGCCGGCAATGATTGAGTGTCGTCGAGGACATCTCACCGACCGTCATCAAGTCATGACCGTCAAACACACGTTGATTCATTTCCTGGAGGTACTCATGGACACGAGGTCCATCCGTATAAAAGGTTCTGCCGTCTCCAGTCGGGTCATTTGGGAACGATTGATCCTTCGAGATGAGATTGATGACATCCAGGCGGAATCCACGGACCCCTTTGTCGCGCCAAAACTGCATCATCTGATAGATGTCTTCGCGAAGACGCGGGTTTTCCCAGTTGAGATCGGCTTGGGTTTGATCGAACAAATGAAGATAATATTTGCCGGCGACTTCATCAAATGACCAGGCCGGACCACCGAACTTCGACTGCCAGTTGGTCGGTTCATCCCGCCAAATGAAATAATCATGATACGGACTGTCGGGATTCCGTCCTTGCTGGAACCAGTCGTGCTCCGTTGAACAGTGATTGACGACGATATCCATCATCACCGCTAAATCACGTTTCGTTGCTTCCGCAAGCAGGTCATCGAAGTCTTGCATCGTCCCGTAAGAAGGGTCAATCGCATAATAGTCGCTGACATCGTACCCATTGTCATTTTGTGGTGAGGCATAGACGGGTGTCAGCCATAAATAATCAATGCCGAGTGACGCGAGATAGTCGAGTTTTTCCGTGACGCCACGGAGTGTGCCCGTCGCTTTTCCTTCCGGGCTGTAAAAACTTTTCGGATAGATTTGATAAACAGCGGATTTCCGCCAGTCGGTCGTTGTGAGCGTCATACAAGTCACACCTTTCTAAAAACAGTTACGCAGCATCTTTGAGTGCCGCTTTTCGTGCGCGTTTCGTCGAGACGTAATGGAACAGGAACGTACAGACAACCGGGATAACAATCGCAATCACCATACCGATGATGAACGACAAAATCGATCCGGGAACGATTGAGATGAAGGCAGGTAAACCACCGACACCGATTGCAGGAGCTAAGACACCGCTGACGGCGATGAAGGAAGAAGCGATGGCTGATCCGACGAGTGCTGCATAAAATGGATATTTAAAGCGTAAATTGACACCGAACATCGCCGGTTCCGTAATGCCGAAGTAGGCAGAAATCGCGGACGTCGACGCCATGTTTTTATCATTCGCGTTTTTCGCGAGGAAGAGCATGGCGAGCGTCGCTGATCCTTGAGCGATATTCGAGATGGCGATCATCGGCCAGATGAAGGTTGAACCGCTTTGTCCAATCAGTTGAAGATCGACGGCGATGAACATATGGTGCATCCCCGTGATGACGAGTGGTGCATAGAGGGCACCGAACAACAAGGCACCAAGCAATGGTACGGCTTCAAACGTATTGACGACACCAATCGTGATCCAGTCGCCGAGCTGACGCGTGACGGGACCGATGACAGCAAGGGCAAGGAAACCAGTTAAAGTAATCGTCGTTATCGGTACGACGAGGAGTTGGATTGCATTCGGAACACGTTCCTTGAGCCATTTTTCAATCGTACTTAAGACATAGGCTGCTGCGAGTACAGGCAGAATTTGACCTTGGTAACCGACCTTTTCGATTTCGAAGAGACCGAGTATGTTGAATGTCGGAATCTCGCCTTTTAACGCACTTTGTCCATAGTTCCAGGCATTTAAGAGGTCCGGGTGGACAAGCATCAGTCCCATGACGATCCCGAGGACTTCACTTCCGCCAAACCGTTTTGTCGCCGACCAGCCGACAAGTGCCGGTAAGAAGACGAAGGCGGTGTTCGCCATCATGTTGATTAAATCCCATAACCCCTGGAGGTTCGGGTAGCGGTCAATCATCGTTTTTCCGCCGAACTCGATGCCGAAGAGATTGTTGATCCCCATCAAGAGACCAGCGACGATGATGGCAGGAATGATTGGCATGAAGACGTCGGAGAAGACTTTAATCAGTTTCTGGAACGGATTCATCTTGGAAGCACCGGACGATTTGACGTCGGCGATGGTCGTTGCTTTTAATCCGGTCAATTGAATGAATTCGGCATAGACGCGGTCGACATCCCCCGCGCCGATGACGATTTGATAGACGCCGGCATTCAGGAATGCCCCTTTGACGAGCGGGACTTCGAGTAAGGCATCTTGTTCGACGAGGCTTTGATCTTTCAGTGTCAGGCGGAGCCGCGTCACACAATGGGCGGCTTGCTCAATATTATCTTTCCCACCGATTCGTTCGATGAGTTGTTCAGCAATTTGACGGTAATTAGGTTTCATCTCTCATTCTCCTTTTGGATTGAACTGAAGACATCACTTGAAATGAAAACGTTTTCTTATCTGCGCAAATTCATCTTAACTTATCTATATAAGTTAAGTCAATAACTTATATAGATAAGTTTGAAAGAATTGAAGAAGAGGAGACTTCAATCCTTTCTGAATCAAGATAAAAACCGCCTCTCCGACAAAATCGGGAGGCGGTTTAAGACTGTAGACAACGTGCTACCGGGAAATCAAGCGTCTGTTTTCGTTGTGTTCCTCGGGCGAAACGCAAGCCGTTGCTCCTTGATCCTCACGGACAACGAGCAGGGTCTTGCCTGCCTCTGAACGTGCGTTAAAAACGCACTTTTCCCGTAGGAGTCAACGAAACGTGACGCTTTTCAGGTCATACCATGAGGAAAATCCAGGCATGCAAACGGTTTAGAGCGCAATCTGTCTCGAATCGTCTTTTGAGCGGCCATCTTGCGGTCTATCGACGCGCGATATCCGTAAATTGAAATTTATCGAGACGGTGGCGCGATTCCGTATGTTCGAAATGTTGCCCTTCATAATAATACGTGTCATTCGTGATGACGATGACATGCGTCGTCCCTTCTAAGTCGAGTTGTTCCCGATCTTCAGCTGTCGCAGGCTGCGCTTCGATTTTTCGTTTCGCATAGCTGATTTGCCGGTTCAACGTTTGTTCGATATACGTATAAATCGAGCCGGAAGCGACCGTTGAAGTGAGTCCTGGGACGAGTTCTGTCACGAAGTGGTTGATATCAAAAATGACGCGTTCACCGTCGATGATTCGAATTCGTTTGATTCGTGTGATCGATGTTCCTTTTTTTACACTGAATAACTGAGCGAGCTCATCCGTCGCATCGATGATGTCGCAAGACAAAACGTCCGTTTCAACTTCGTGTTGCCCCATTTTTTGATGGGCTTCCGAGAAGCTGACGATGCCATTGAACTGAAACTCGATCGCATCTTGACTCAAGACGAAGACGCCTTTTCCTTGTTGTTTACGAACAAAGCCTTTTTCGAGCAACGCATCGATTGCCTTACGGACCGTCCCGCGACTCGCAGAGAATTCTGCCATCAATTCCGTTTCTGACGGTAATTTCGTTTCAGCAGGTAATGATCCATCCTGAATCCGGGCGGCGAGTTGTCGGGAAATTTGAAGATATTTTGGCATGGGTGTAGACCGTCCTTATTTAAAAGATTTGAAACAAGTGTAGCACGGATTCAGCGACTCCACCCAATCATCCGGCGGTAGGAACTGAAGGCAGGCCAGGCGAGAATCAAGACGGCGAGCCAATACAGGATTTGATTCTCGGACGAAATGACGCCGATGACGGCAGCGAGTATGAACGTCGTATAGACCGTAAAGAGAATGATGAAAAACGGATGCGACTTCGGAAAGACGGTAAAGCGACCGAGTCGCTCGTTTTCGCTACGCACATAAAGCTGACGGCTGATGACGAGAAGCAGGATCGTCAAAGCAGCGCTGTAAATCGCAGGACCGGTTAAATCATTCGATTGGAACAACAACGGGAACGGGGTTGTGACCGTCATCAAAAAATCCAGTGACGATGTGAAATCATCCTTAAGTCCGAAACCGAGTGTCGTGACGGCAGCGATGGCAAAAAACGTGAAGTAATTCAAAAAGAACAGGAACATCCCGATTAAGAGCTGACCGATGATATCACCCGCAATCGTTCCTGCGAACAAGAAAATAGCGAAGACGGTCATATCGAAGATGAAGAATTTAAAAAAGTCATATGTCAGATCGCTCAAAGTGACGTAATCAAACGGATGAATGCCCCCGATGCCTTGTAAGATGAACCAGCTCGAGAAAAAGCCGAGGATTGGAATGATGATCAATACGGCGGCCCCGATACTCAACTTAATGAAGAATAGATGTTTTTTATGAATCGGTAAGGCATGGAGGATTAAACTGCGTCCGCTGCCCCGTTCTTGACCAACCATCAAAATGGCGAAGACGGCAATCAAAAGCGCTCCGAAACCGGCGAAAATCGGGCTGACGAGTACGGTTTGCAAGAGATTTGGTTTTGCATCAAGACGATACGTATCGAAATTTTCGATGGCGGAGAAACTGCTGAAGCCGTAGCTGAAGATTGCGAGTAAAAAGAACGTCGCGAGCGGCCAAATGCCTTGTTTGATATGATAACGAATCAATTGTTTAATCATGACGATTTCCTCCGAACGTTCCTAAAAAATAGTCTTCCATCTGGACCGGTAAGGCGTCCTTTAATAAGGGATTCGTCTTCTCTAAGTAAAGCTTTCCTGCGTCCGATAAGACGAGCAAGGTGACGACGCGTCCGGTTTGTGTCAGGACATGAATGTCATGGTGCTTCAGCTCGGGGACGATCTCGTAGACGACTTGCCATTTTTGCATGCTCGCTTTTGCATCGTCGAGCGTCTTCGGTTCCTTGACGAGGTGCTGTTCGATCGTCATCACGCGGTCCGCGAGCGTATCGAGTTCCTCGAGTTGGTGTGAGGCAATCAAGACGGCTGTCTGACGTTCCGTCAGTAAAGAGACCAGTTGCTGTAAGTAGTTGCGCTTATTAATCCGGTCGAGTCCGTCTGTCGGTTCGTCGAGTAACAAAACAGGGGCGTTCGTCGCAAAGGCGAGTTGCAGCAAGAACAGTTGCGCTTGTCCTTTCGAGAGCGACGTCACTTTCCGACCACGATCGAGGTTCGACGAGCGACAGTAGTTTTCGATGTAGGTCCGTTCGAAGTTCGGATAAAAAGCCTGATAAAACTCAATCAGTGATCCGAGTGTCATCTGACGGTAGACGCCGATGGAGTCGGGAACGAGAAATAGATGCTTCCGTGCTGCCGGGACGTCGTGGATTGACTGGTTGTTCCATTCGACTTTCCCGCGCGAGGGTTCGAGTGCCCCGACAAGTGTTTTCAGTAACGTCGTTTTTCCGGCGCCGTTTCGTCCAATCAATGCTGTGATCGTACCAGCAGGCAATGTGAACGAGGCGTTTTCATAAATCATCGTCGAATCGATTTGTTTTGTTAAGTGTGACACGGTCAACATGATGAATCCTCCCTGTGTTGTATGAGTAACTGATAAAGTTCTTCGTTCGAAATCGATAGTTCATTCGCGACAAGGCAAAGTGTCGTGATGTGCTCTTGAATGGCAGCTTGTTTGACTTGGTCAAGCGGCAAATCCGAGACGAAGGAGCCTTTTCCTCGCATCGTCACGATAAAGTCTCGGCTTTCGAGTTCCTGATAAGCACGGGAGACAGTGTTTGGATTGACGAGTAACGTGCTCGCAAGATCGCGGACCGACGGCATCTGTTCGCCCGACCGTAGGATTCCCCGCGCAATCGCGCGGATGATTTGCGTGACCAGTTGCTCGTAAATCGGGAGCGGACTTTTCGGATCAACGGTAAACATCCTTCCACCTCCTTAAGTGTATTAATTCAATTAGTACACTAATTATAGGAAAATGACCGTCTGACGTCAACTACCGGTCTGACGATGGAAGTGACGGTCGCGAGGAGGTCTTGCTACTGACGTTCTAAATATTTGCTATACTGACGATAGAAGAACCGTCAGGAAGGATGACCGATTATGTTGGATCGATTAAGTGCGTTAGAGGACCGTTATGAAAAATTAAATGATCAGTTGGCTGACCCGGCGATCATTAATGATACGAATCAATTACGAGAGGTCTCAAAGGAGCAATCCCAGCTCGCGCCGACCGTCGAAACGTATCGCGTTTACCGCGATAAGATGGAAGCCTATCAGGAAGCACGTCAAATGTTGACGGATCCCGAGATGCGGGACCTCGCGAAAGAAGAAGTGGCGATCCTGGAGCCGGAAATCAAGGAACTCGAAACGAAATTAAAAGCGTTACTCTTACCGAAGGATCCGAACGACGACAAAAACGTCATCGTCGAGATTCGGGGTGCGGCAGGAGGCGACGAGGCAGCCTTATTTGCGTCTGATCTTTTCAAGATGTATTCGAAGTTTGCTGAGAAACAAGCCTGGAAAATCGAAATCATCGATGCGAGCTACACGGAACTCGGCGGCTATAAAGAAATCATCTTCATCGTCAAAGGGACAGGGGCGTACTCGAAACTGAAATATGAGAACGGCGCCCATCGCGTCCAACGTGTGCCTTCGACAGAGTCAGGCGGACGGATTCATACATCAACAGCGACCGTCGCCGTCTTGCCGGAAGCAGAAGATGTCGAAGTCGAAATTCACGATAAAGATGTCCGCGTCGATACGTTTACATCGAGCGGTCCCGGCGGTCAGTCCGTCAATACGACACAATCCGCTGTCCGCGTGACACACGTGCCGACAGGAATCGTCGCCAGCTGTCAGGATGAGAAATCGCAAATTAAAAATAAAGAAAAAGCAATGAAAGTGTTACGAGCACGCGTCTATGATAAAATTCAACGCGAACAGCAGGCCGAGTACGATGAAAAACGCAAATCAGCTGTCGGGACGGGCGACCGTTCCGAGCGGATCCGGACGTATAACTTCGCTCAAAACCGGGTGACGGATCACCGAATCGGCTTGACGATTCAAAAGCTCGACCGGATTCTCCAAGGCGAGATGGATGAAGTCATCGACACGCTCGTGATGGAGTACCAGGCACGGGCATCGGAGGCGGCGAACTGATGCGGATTGCGAAACGATTGAATCAAGCACAAACGATGTTAGCCGCGGCAGGACGCGAGGCGTCGAGTGCCGAATGGTTACTTATGCATGTGTTACAAGTCGACCGGACGGGATTGCTCGTGCGACTTTCGGACGAATTATCGCCGGACGATGACCTGTTATTCAGCGAATACTTACTGGCACACGTCAATGGTGTTCCCGTCCAACA
Source organism: Exiguobacterium sp. s127 (assembly GCF_018618695.1). NCBI lineage: Bacteria > Bacillati > Bacillota > Bacilli > Caryophanales > Exiguobacterium > Exiguobacterium sp. s127. The sequence continues at coordinate 82,847 of NZ_JACSMO010000009.1, forward strand.
TTTGATCGGGTACCAACCCTTTTATGGACGCGATTTTCAGGTTACGCCAGCTGTCCTGATTCCCCGTCCGGAAACGGAAGAATTGATTGAGTTCGTCGTCCGTCGTTTAGGCGGGGAGACGTTCCACCCGGGTGAAATCGTCGATATCGGAACGGGAAGCGGAGCGATCGGGGTCACACTCGCGCTCGAGCTTAGACAGCCGGTCACGACGGTCGATATTTCAGAAGACGCACTTGCGGTCGCGAAAAAAAATCAAGCGGCACTTGGCGGCGACGTAACTTTTTTACAAGGGGATCTGCTTGAGCCGCTCGCCGATCAATCGGTCCGTGTCCTCGTCTCGAACCCGCCTTATATTGAAGAAGATGAGTTGCTCAGTGACGTCGTATTTGACCATGAGCCTCATCTCGCGCTGTTCGGCGGAAAAGACGGTCTCGTCTTTTATCGTCGCTTGATTGACGGCAGCACACGTATTTTAAAGGACGATTTTCGCTTGATTGTGTTTGAAATCGGACACAATCAAGGAAGTGAAGTGCAAATGATGTTAAAAGAGCGTTATCCTACTGCGGAAACGGGTATTTTAAAAGATATAAACGGTAAAGACCGTATCGTGTATGCGGAACGAAAGGATTGTACAGAGTGAAGACGGAAATGATCGATCAACAGACACTGGATGTAGCAGTAAACTTATTAAAAGCAGGGGAAGTCGTCGCGATGCCGACAGAGACCGTTTATGGTCTTGCGGGGGATGCGACGAGCGAGACGGCCGTTCGGCGAATCTTCGCCGCGAAGGGCCGACCGTCCGACAACCCATTGATTGTCCATGTCGCGTCAATCGAACAGGCAGAGCAGTTCGTCACTCATATTCCGGCTGTCGCGAAACGTTTGATGGATACGTTTTGGCCAGGTGCCTTGACGATCATTCTAGAATCGAACGGAACCGCTTCAAGCCTCGTCACCGCAGGACTTGATACGATTGGATTACGGATGCCGGACCATCCTCTTGCACTTCAATTGATTGAAGCGACAGGACTAGGGTTAGCGGCACCGAGTGCCAACCGTTCCGGAAAACCTTCTCCGACGTCATCGGCACATGTCGCCTATGACCTCTCGGGACGAATCGCAGCAATCGTCGATGGGGGAGAAACCGGTATCGGTGTTGAATCGACCGTCATCGACTGTACGATGACACCTCCGGTCATTTTACGACCGGGCGGCGTCACACGTGAGCAGCTGGAAGGCGAGATCGGCACCGTGGCACTCGATCCTGCTTTATCGATGAAAGATAAAACACCGAAGGCACCGGGAATGAAGTACACGCACTACGCACCGGAAGCAACACTGTCCGTCGTGGCGGGCGACCTCTCTTTCCTGCAGCAGCTCATCGATGAAGCACGCCAAACCGGACAAAAGACCGGCGTCATTCTCTTTGACGGAGAAGACGTCGAAGCAGATGTCCGCTGTTTCCTCGGCACGACCGCAGAAACAGCGGCACAGCGTCTTTACGATTGTTTACGGCGATTTGATCAGACGACGGTGGATCAGATTTTTGTACGGGACCTATCAGAAGAAGGGGTTGGGCTAGCAGTCCGAAATCGGCTCCATAAGGCAGCAGGTGGTCGGATCATTCGCCCGTAAAGAAGGAGGATACTGAGATGAGCACACGTCGCGTATTGTTTATCTGTACTGGAAATACATGCCGGAGCCCGATGGCGATGGCATTACTACGCTCAAAAGTCGCAGATCAAGAGTTTGATGTCCGGTCTGCGGGACTCCGTTCGATGCAAGGCTTCGATGCGTCAGAGAACGCACTCCAAGTATTGCGGGAACGGGGAATTGAACTCGAGCATTATACGCAAGTTTTCGATGATGTTCTCGGACGCTGGTCTGACATCATCTTGACGATGACGCGGAGTCATAAACAAGAAGTCGGGGAACGTTACCCGGAACTGAAGGACCGGACGTTCACCCTCTATGAATATGTGACAGGGCTTGAGCGGGACATCAACGATCCGTACGGTGGATCGATGAACGTTTATCGCCAAGTTCGAAATGAACTCGAACCCCTCGTCAACCGTCTTGTGTTAAAATTAACGCAGAACGGAAATGGAAGAAAAGCGCCGGACAACCGGAAACTTCCGAAAAAACAACCTAGACAAACGGGGGAATAGTTCAGATGAAAGTAGCAATCGGTGCAGATCATGGTGGCTTTAAACTCAAAGCAGAAATCAACGGTTTATTAAAGGAACTCGGGATCGACTATACGGACTTCGGTACGTATTCGTCTGACTCGATTGATTACCCGGACGTCGCGATTCCCGTCGCTGAGGCCGTCGCGAACGGTGAATTTGATCGTGGAATCCTGATTTGCGGAACAGGAATCGGAATCGGAATCGCAGCGAATAAAGTCAAAGGGATTCGTGCGGCACTCGTCCATGATACGTTCAGTGCAAAAGCGACACGTCAGCATAACAACTCGAACATCTTGACGATGGGCGAACGTGTCATCGGACCGGGTCTTGCGCTTGATATCGCAAAGATTTGGTTAGAGACGGAGTTCGAAGGTGGACGTCACGAAAACCGTGTCTGCAAAATCTCGGATTATGAGGTGAAGTAAATGGATCTCGAACAGATTAAACAGGATCTTGAAGCCTCGTTGACTGATTTGAATGAGCGCTTCCCCCTCAAAGGGAAGCTGCTCGTCATCGGTTGTTCGACGAGTGAAGTCATCGGTAAACAAATCGGAAAAGCGGGTTCGCCGGAAGTCGCGGAAGCATTGTTTGAGGTGTTCGATACATTTCGTCGTTCGCATCAAATCGATCTTGCGTTCCAAGGTTGTGAACACATCAACCGCGCCTTGACGCTCGAACGCCAAACGGTTGAACGACTTGGACTGGAACCGGTCACGGTCGTCCCGGTACCGGAAGCAGGTGGTTCGATGGCGAGTATCGCCTATGAACGTTTTTCTGCCCCGGTCGTCGTCGAATCGATTCAAGCTGATGCCGGAATCGACATCGGAGACACGTTCATCGGCATGCACTTGAAGCCGGTCGCCATCCCGGTTCGCCTTCCACACCGGGAAATCGGTGAGGCACATGTTACGGCAGCAACGACGCGTCCGAAGTTAATTGGTGGAATGCGTGCTAAATACGAATGATTCATGCAAGGGGTTGCATACCTCTTGCTATTTTTCTGCACTTTTTGTGGGTGCCGCGGACTGATTATTCGTGTTAAGATAGGCGTATCGAAAATGAATGGGGGAATTCAGATGGAACAAACACCGCTTACGTATCTGAAACAGCAAGATGAGGAACTCTTTTCGGCAATGCGCAAGGAACTAGGACGTCAACGCGATAATATCGAGTTGATTGCGTCAGAAAACTTCGTCTCGCAAGCTGTCATGGAAGCACAAGGTAGCGTGCTGACGAACAAGTATGCAGAAGGTTACCCGGGACGCCGTTATTACGGTGGGTGCGAATTCGTTGATCTCGCAGAAGACTTGGCACGTGATCGTGCGAAAGCAATCTTCGGTGCCGAACATGCAAACGTTCAACCGCACTCGGGTGCACAAGCGAACATGGCCGTCTACTTCACGATTCTTGACCAGGGCGATACGGTCCTCGGGATGAACCTCTCACACGGTGGCCACTTAACGCATGGTAGTCCTGTGAATTTCTCCGGTGTTCAATACAACTTCGTCGAATACGGTGTCGATCAAGAGACAGAGATGATTGATTACGATGTCGTCGCGAAGCTTGCAGAAGAACACAAACCAAAATTGATCGTTGCGGGAGCATCGGCTTATCCGCGCGTCATCGACTTCAAACGTTTCCGTGAAATCGCAGACAGCGTCGGCGCATACTTGATGGTCGATATGGCGCATATTGCAGGGCTCGTTGCAGCGGGTCTTCACCCGAACCCGGTCGAGCATGCACACTTCGTCACGACGACGACGCACAAGACACTCCGTGGGCCACGTGGTGGGATGATTCTCTGTAAAGAAGAACATGCGAAAGCGATCGATAAATCGATCTTCCCTGGTATTCAAGGCGGTCCCCTCATGCACGTCATCGCAGCAAAAGCGGTCGCGTTCGGTGAGGCACTTGCTCCTGAATTCAAAGACTACATTGGTCAAGTCGTCACGAATGCAAAAGTACTCGGTGAAGAATTGACGGCACGTGGTCTGCGGATCGTTTCAGGCGGCACGGACAACCACTTGTTGCTCGTCGACTTACAGCCGCTCGGCATCACAGGTAAGCTCGCTGAGCATGCCCTTGATGAAGCGGGTATCACGGTCAACAAAAACACGATTCCATTCGATCCGGCCAGCCCATTCGTCACGAGCGGGATTCGCATCGGGACGGCAGCGATGACGTCACGTGGTTTTAAAGAAGAAGAAATGAAACAAATTGCGGCATTGATTGAACTCGTCCTCAAAAACCCGGAAGACGACGACACATTAAAAAATGCACACGAGCAAGTCCTTGCATTGACAGGTCGCTTCCCGCTTTACCCGGAACGCGGGTAATCGGAACGCATGCCGACCCGTCTGTTGAACCACCTCTTTCTTTTCGATCGCTGAGAAGTCAGAGGTGGTTTTTTTGATTGACGAGTAAACGATAGGATAGGAGGGACGAAAGATGGAGATTTTAGTCGTAGAAGACGACCAAAACATTCAACACCTGATTGTCGAGACGCTCGAAGCAGACGGCCATCGCGTCCGGGCGACGGCAGACGGGCAAGAAGCGGCGTGCTGGATAAACGAGCTGACGTTCGAGGCGGCGATTCTCGACGTAATGATCCCCGGGCGGAGTGGACTTGAGTTATGTGAACAGCTCCGGCAACGGGACGAACTGCCGATTTTGCTGTTGACGGCGCTCGGAGAGTTGACAGATAAACGCGCCGGATTTACGGCAGGTGCCGATGATTACATCACGAAACCGTTTGACCCGGAAGAATTATTATTCCGCTTACACGCCGTCGCCCGGCGGTATCAAAAGGCGGCGCTTCCGATTCTCCGGTTTGGTGACGTAACGATTGATAAACGCAGTCAACAGGTGATGCTTGGCGAAATGGAATTGACGTTGCCTAGGCGTGAGTTCGACTTGTTACATCAGCTTGCGAGTTTTCCGGGACGTGTCTTCAGTCGGGAGGAATTGATTGAACGGGTCTGGGGACTCGACTTCATGGGTGATGATCGGACGATTGACGTCCATATCAAACGCTTGCGCAGTCGCTTGCGCCATACGGACGCGATTCACATCAGTACCGTCCGCGGTCTCGGTTACCGACTGGAGGCGAAGGGATGAAGTCACTTTATACGAAAATCGTCGGACTCGTCTGTCTGGTCCTGCTCGTGTCGGCCTTGATTTCCTTACTGATCAGCAACTTGTTTTACTACAATGTCTTGCAGTCTTCCTATAGTCAAAAGGTCGAAGAGGCGGTCGATCAATCGTTTGCCTACTATGAACGGCATGGCGACGGACAGACCGGTTCCTTCTACGACATGTTGAGCGCGACGGGTTTTCAGCTCTATGTCGTCCCGGAGACAGGCCCCGTTATCCGCCACGGGAATACATTCCGCGACGAAACACTGGCACCGGCGATCATCGAACGGGTCCGCGCCGGGGAAGTCTATCACGGAATGCGGGACTATCCGTTTCATCTCTTTTTACTCGGTCTGTTTGACAATGAAGTCGTCAATACAGTCGGTGCGTCGCTCGAAACGCCAAACGGGACCGACGCCGTCTTCATTCGACCCGATTTGAGCCGACAAATCCGTGAACTCCATTTGTTCGTCGGAGCCTTCCTCGGCTTACTCGTCGTCATCAGTTTTCTGTTGCTTGCCTTCTCAATCCGCTATCTCGTGCGTCCGATTAAACGCTTGACGGATGCGACAAAACAAGTCGCGTCCGGTGACTATGCCGTTCATGTGGCGACGACCTCGCGCGATGAGATTGGAGAGTTGTCACGGCGGTTCGGTGAGATGGCGGAAGCAGTCGCGAAGTCGGATGCTGAGCGCAAAACGTTCGTCGCCAACGTCTCGCACGAGTTTCAGTCGCCACTGACGACGATTAAAGGGTACGCCGGTCAACTGCAACCGCATGTCGCACCTGTCGGACAGGATAAACTGGCAACGATTGCGCGTGAAGCAGACCGGATGGCAGAGATGACCCGGCAACTGCTGGTCCTCGCCCGGCTCGATGAAGGAAGTCGGATGCGACTGGAGTCAATCCATCTTGGACAAGCGATTCGGACGACGCTCGCGACACTCGCCTACCAAATCGATGAACGTGGTGTCGCTGTCGCTGTTGATGTCGCGAGTGACATGACGATCGAGGCGGATGCCGCCGCACTCGAACATGTTTTTCAAAATGTCATCCGGAATGCCCTCCATGTTTCAAACGACGGGGACATGATTACGATTGAAGCCGAACAGACTGCGGAGCACGTCACTGTCCGCATCACGGACGAAGGTCCCGGTATGTCGGACGACATGATTGCCCATGCCTTTGACCGCTTTTATCAAGCCGACACGGCACGCGGTTCGCGCGGGACGGGGCTCGGGCTCGCCATCGTCGCCGAGACCGTCAAGCAGTTGCACGGGACGGTCGAGATTGATTCAAAAATCGGCGCGGGGACGACGTTCATCCTGACGTTTTTACGGGCGACGTAAGTTGTTCATGCTCCGTTCATATAGTATCCGTAAGATAAGACCTGTAACGCACATACAGGAGGGATATTAAATGAAAATGGGTTGGCGCGAACTAATCCGGATGAAAAAACGCTTCGGTCTGATGGGGCTCGTGACGACATTGATCATCGTCTTGATTTTAATGATCACCGGGCTCGCAGACGGACTGGCATACGATAATGGAGCCGTCATCCGGAATTTACCGGTTGAGCAGGTGGCACTCAGTCAAGAGGCGGAAGGGCAACTGACGCGATCATTTTTAGAGGAACAGGAGCAACCAAAAGGGGCGGAGGCACTCGGCGTCCAAAATATGGTTCTCGAGAAACAGGACGGGACGAAGGACGATGTGACGGTGTTTGCGTTACCTGCTGAGACGGCGTACGGTCCAAAGCAACTGCAAGCGTTGAAACGAGGCGAAGTTCTCGTCGATACCGCTTATGCGAAACAGACCGGGACCGCAGTCGGCGACAAAGTAACCGATTTTCGGACGAAGATGACGTTTACGATCGTCGGTACCGTCACGGATGGACGTTACAGCCATGCGCCTGTGTTATGGACGACGATTGCGTCATGGGACGACTGGCAAGCGAAGATGCAGACGAACTATGTCTCGGCATTTGTCAGTCAGGATTCATTCAAAACGGACCTGACGACGTATACGAAAGCAGACATCGTCAAGCAGGTTCCCGGTTACGCAGCGGAACAAAATTCATTCCAGATGATGCGGCTGGCGCTTGTCGTAATCGGCGCCTTGATTTTGACGGCGTTTTTCTATATTTTGACGATGCAAAAAATGAAGCAACTGGGCATCTTGAAGGCGATCGGGATTCGGACACGGACGATTGGAAGCGCGCTCGTCTTGCAGGTGTTTGTCTTGACGCTCCTGTCGCTTGCTTTCAGCCTGTGCGTGACGCTCGGTGTCAGCCAAGTCTTACCGAGCGGCATTCCGTTTCGTTTTGAGTGGGATACGAGTCTCGGTTACGGGGCATTGTTGATCGGTACGGCATTAATTGGATCCGTGATTCCGCTCCGGGCCTTAAAAAAACTTGAGCCGGCAGACGCGATGGGAGGAATGGCAGGATGATTAAGATGACACATGTCGAACAGACTTACAGTGACGTCCCCGTGCTCCATGATGTTTCATTCGAAGCGAAAGCGGGTGAACTGATTGCCTTAGTCGGACCGAGCGGAAGTGGAAAAAGTACGTTGCTCCAACTGCTCGGATTGTTGCAAACACCGACAGCGGGAGACATTCAGTTTGGGGAACAGCACGTCAATCAGCAATCGGACGAAGCACGCCGAAAGATGCGCCTCGAAGAGATCGGATTCATCTTTCAGGAATCGCATCTCGTTCCGTTCCTGACGGCGGCGGAACAACTCGAACTCGTCGCAGAAGAAGCGGGGCGGAAAGTTGACGCCGCCGCGATGCTCGCCGCTTTTGGATTAAAAGACCGTGCACACCATTTGCCACACGCCTTATCGGGTGGAGAACGACAGCGTGTCGCGATCATTCGGGCACTCGTCAATCAGCCGCGACTCGTCCTCGCAGATGAACCGACGGCAAGCCTTGATTATACGAACGGACGCCAAGTGATGGAAGTGTTACAAAAGCAAGCCCATGAGGAACAAAAAACGGTCATCGTCATCACCCATGATGAGCGGATGCTTGAGTATTGTGACCGTGTCCTGCGGATCGAGGATGGTTACTTGAGCGAAGTGGAATAACGCGGACGTCGTCTCGAGACAAGAGGCGGCGTCCGTGTTTTGTCCACCATGCGTCAGAAGACTTATATTTTACGACCATGATTTTTGGTATACTTAACCTTAGTAAAATAAGGTAAGGGTGGAAACTGTCAGATGAAATTTTCAGCACTGGTCCAATCAGAACTCGAAACAATCAATACGACTCAAATTGCGGACTGGCTGACTAAAAAAAGTCAAACAGAACGTGAATATAAACGACTCAGTGAAGACTTTAAAGCAATCGTCATCATGCAAGAAGCAGGCTTTTATGAACAAGCGGACATGCGGTTCAGCCAGTGGAAGAACAAAGGGATTCCGGCGGAGCTCCAGCGGTACCGGTTAGCAATCGCCGGAAAAGCGGGCGGGAAGCGACTCGTCAAAAAGCGTTTTTCCATGCTCCCGGCAGCTGTCCAAAATCATCCGCAGCTCAAACCGTGGAAAAAGCAGCTGCAATCGAATCGGTGGATGCTCGGCGGATTGCTTGTTGCGGGTCTTGCCGTTCTCGGTCTCTTTCAACTTGATTTCTCACAACCGGAAGAAGTGCCGGTCGTGACCAATCAAGAGAACGTTGAACAAAAATTGGCCGCGCTTGAAAAAGAAGTCGAGCAATTAAAAGAAAAAAATGAACAGCTGACAGAACAAGCACCAGTGAAATCAAAAGACACAACGAAACCAAAAGAGACAGCGAAACCAAAAGCGACTACGGATGCAAAGAAGACGCTTTCTCCCGAAGAAACATTGAAACAGGCGATCGCTGCGACGCAAGAAAAAGATTATAAGTCAGCGAACCGCTTGTTGACGGGAACTGTGTTAACGGATGACGCAACGAAGGGCATGGCACGTTTTTATCAATTGATTGCTGGAGGCAAGTTAGGTGAAACGAAACAAACGGATTATGTCGCGTATCGAGAGGACTTCCCGGATTCCGGTTACATGAGTGATGTGTTATGGATGCAGGCCGTCTATGAACAAAAGAATAAGGTCGGCGATTATAAGGCGACGTTAGAAGAATTAGCGAAGCAACCAGATAATGAATGGTCCTATGCGGCGCAAGCGATTCTTGACGGGAAAAGTACGCTTGGGGAGGAGTGATTCCAAAAAAACAGTTCCCAAGCGGTCACTTTTTGGAGTACAATGCGAAAAGAGAATTGAGAGGAGATGCAAACAATGAGTAAAGTACATGTATTTGATCACCCATTGATTCAGCACAAAATGACAATCATGCGTAAAGTCGAAACGGGGACGAAACAATTCCGGGAGCTTGTCGACGAAGTGGCTTCATTGATGGCATATGAAATCACGCGTGACCTTCCACTCACAGAAGTCGCGATCGAGACACCGGTCACGAAAACGACGCAGAAGATGATTGAAGGCAAGAAGCTCGGAATCGTTCCGATCCTTCGCGCAGGACTAGGGATGGTCGACGGGATGCTTCGGATGATGCCGAACGTCAAAGTCGGTCACATCGGTCTTTACCGTGATCCAGAGACGCTTGAACCAACGGAATACTACCTCAAGTTGCCGACTGACGTCGCAGAACGTGATTTTGTCGTCGTCGACCCAATGCTTGCGACAGGCGGCTCGGCTGCTGACGCAATCTCCTCTTTAAAGAAACAAGGCGCGAAAAGCATTAAACTGGCTTGCCTGTGTGCAGCACCTGAAGGCGTTAAACGCGTTCAGGAAGAGCATCCGGATGTCGATATTTACCTCGCGGCACTCGATGAAAAACTGAACGATCATGGTTATATCGTCCCTGGACTCGGGGATGCCGGTGATCGTTTGTTCGGTACGAAGTAAGACAGAAGCAGTCTGCCACTCCCGGCAGGCTGCTTTTTTTGTTGTAAGATGCAGGACAGCTTTCAACTATGCTTAAATGGAGGAAGTAGAAAAAGGAGGAAGTAATGATGCCCATCAAAGTCATGCCCATCTTTGGAACACGACCGGAAGCCATCAAGATGGCACCGCTCGTCAATGCCTTAAAACAAAATCCAGCGTTCGATGTCCATGTGACGATCACGGCGCAACACCGGGAAATGCTTGATCAAGTGTTACGCATGTTCGAGATTGAACCGGATTCTGACCTCAATATCATGCAACCCCGTCAGACGCTCGTCGACATCACGACGCGTGGTCTCGAAGGACTCGATCTCGTCATGAAGGATGTCAAACCGGATCTCGTTCTCGTTCATGGCGACACGACGACGACGTTCGTCGGTAGTCTTGCTGCCTACTACAATCAAATCGCCGTCGGACACGTCGAAGCCGGACTCCGTACATATAATAAATACTCACCGTTTCCGGAAGAGGTCAATCGTCAATTGACGTCGACACTCGCAGATCTGCACTTTGCGCCGACCGATCAGGCGGCAGCGAACTTAGCATCTGAAAATCGTTATGCTGGTGTCTATGTGACGGGAAATACGGCAATCGATGCCCTGCAGACGACGGTCCAGCCGGATTATGTTCACCCTGTGCTCGAGGCAGTCGGCAAACGACGCCTCATCTTGATGACGGCACACCGGCGAGAAAACCTCGGAGAGAAGATGCATCAGATGTTTCGGGCGATCCGTCGACTCGTCGATACATATCCGGACGTGCACGTCGTCTATCCGGTCCATTTGAATCCGGTCGTCCAGGAAACAGCGGCTGAAATCTTTGGGGGACACGACCGCATCACGTTAATTCCGCCGCTCGATGTATTCGACTTTCATAACTTTGCCAGTCGTGCCCATTTAATCCTGACCGATTCCGGCGGCGTACAGGAAGAAGCACCCTCGCTCGGCGTACCTGTCCTTGTGTTACGCGATACGACGGAGCGTCCGGAAGGAGTCAAAGCCGGTACGTTGAAACTTGCCGGAACAGATGAAGAGACGATTTACCGGATGGCGAGCGAGTTGCTTGAAGACGAAGCGGCCTATGCAAAAATGGCGCATGCTTCAAATCCTTACGGGGACGGTCATGCGTCGGAGCGGATTGCAGCAGCGATTTTAGCGCACTTCAATCAAGGGGAAACTCCAGAACCCTTTCATGCGGATATCTAAAATAAAGTAATCCAGTCCAAAAAATGTTTATTTAGGGCGTTTCCGTATATCTTGTCGTTCCCACGGGAATCAAGACGAACGGATGCGTCCTTTTTAATGATTCCGTTTAAGGTTAACTTCCATAAGTTGTCTCAGACGTTCCCGTCGACCTCGCTTTCCTCGGGCGAGGGACAAGTCGCGACTCGGTACACGGTGTGTGCCAAGCCGGGTCTTGTTTCCCTCTGACGAAACCACGATGAACTGTGGTTTCTTTTCCCGTAGGAGTCGAGTCGACCGGGGTACGTCCTTTTCAATTACGCTCTACTAAACTTTGGTCAAGGCGTAGTGTTGTTAGTCACTTGTAAATTGAATCGCCTTGAGCAATTCCTCTCGACTCCTATGGGAAGAGGAAGCGGAACGCTTCCGACAGGGACAAGCGAGACCCGGTTACCCGATAGGGAAATCGCGGCTTGCGTCCCGCCCAAGGAAAGTGAGAGGAAATAGCGAAAGGTCTATTCAATAATCAATAATGGTCTATCCGATAATCACTAAACAAAAAGCAGTGAGTAAACATACATCAATATATCTTTAACTAAGAAACAAACGCCTCAATCTGCCTGATTGTGAAGAAAATGTAAAATCTAAATCACCGTGCTGACCTTAAAACCTATAATCCATTCATGACATTTCAAGCTGTGACAAGTAACACAACAGACAAATTGGAAATGCTTTAAATCCTTTGTTACAAACAGATGTCAGGGGCGTTTTCCTGTCCCGAATCGAAAGCGCTTCCAATCTCGAACAAAAATTACTTTTTCACAAAATCGACACAAATCAATTTTAGACGGCTTGTTTCTCATTCCAGAACGCGATATAACGTTACTGTTCAATGGTTTTGTTCATCAAGTGAACCATCTCTTTAAACGTTGATAGCACTACATATTTTCTTCACATCTTCGTGAAAAGAGGTGGATGGGGTACCTCTGTGAAAACCTTATCAATCGTTGATATACAATGGTTTCAGCGGTCTATTTTATTTGTGAATTCATTTGACTATGAAATGGTTCTCATTGTATTCTTGACTAGTATGAAAATCCGCAAATTGTGGGAAAGAAAAAGAACCTGCAATTGGGAAAAGGGGGTCGTCTCTAGTGCGCCAAAAAGGGCTCGCAACGAGTATGGTCATGGCCTCGCAAATTTCGACGGCACTTGCCGCACCAATCGTCATCGGCTTCCTTGTTGGGAACTATGGGGAACAGCAAGACTGGTGGCAAAAGATGGGAGCGACATTCTCAGTGTTCATCGGGATTTTCATCGGCATTCTTTGCATGATCGCAATGATCAGGCACTTGTTAGGAGACAAGACATGAACATAATCCTTCAAGATGCGTTGTATCGTGCGTACTTACGATGGTTTGGACTCTATTATGGAATCCTGGCTGTCTTGTTACTTGTCGGTTATCCGAGTGATCCAGTGATTTATGGGCTGGCATTAGGTGGGGCAGGTAGCTTCATGATCTTGACGCTGCAACGATTAAGCGTCGATCGAATGTATCGTGTAATCGAGCGTGGGCGCAAGCCGATGTCTCGAGGGACCGTATCACGCATGGCGGTCGCGGTACTTTGTGTGATGATCGGTTTGAAGTACGAAGCCGAATTGTCATTAACTGCGGTGGTAATAGGCCTTCTCGCCGGCCACGTCATACAATTTTGTGAGTTCTTGACTCACGAACTTAAGCGGGAAAAGAGGTGAATAGTCAAATGAACCACGAAATGCCACTTTACGAAATCCCACTCTGGGGCGACTTCGTTCTGTACGGTAGCTGGACGAACTTGATCACAGTGCTGATAGCAGCTGCTCTCGTCTTCCTGATTGCCGTGGCCGGTACGCGACGTCTCGCGATGAAGCCAACCGGTTTTCAAAACACGCTAGAGTGGTTCCTCGAATTCGTTCGCGGAATCATCAGCAGTACGATGGATTGGAAAACAGGGGGTCGCTTCCTTACTTTCGGAATGACACTGTTCCTATTCATCATCGTGTCCAACTTAATGGGTCTCCCATTTAACGTTGTGACGGGTCACTATATTTGGTTCAACTCACCAACTGCGGATCCGTACGTGACACTTGCACTTTCATCTATGGTAGTGGTCATGAGCCATTATTACGGTGTGAAAATGCGCGGCTTCGGTGCATATGCGAAAACGTTTATGACGCCGATGTTTATTATTACCATCATTGAAGAATTCGCAAACACGTTGACGCTCGGTCTTCGTCTTTACGGGAACATCTTCGCTGGTGAAATCATGATCGGAATCATTCTCTCGATCGGAATCATCTCTGGAACGAACGATTTCCAATTCCTCGGACCAGTCGGTGTCATCCTTTCAGCGATTCCAATGCTGATTTGGCAAGGATTCTCACTCTTCATCGGAGCGATCCAAGCGTATATCTTCCTTATCCTGACGATGGTTTACATCGGACATAAGGCAGCGCACGACCATTAATTCGAAGGTAAAGCATCTGCTTTTCCGATAATCGCACGACCAAATTTCGAACACAATCTAGGGAGGCAATTTATAATGGAACTTATTGCAACAGCGATCATCATCGGACTCGGCGCACTTGGCGCTGGTATCGGTAACGGTCTTATCGTAAACGGTACAGTATTAGGACAAGCACGTCAGCCAGAACTCAAAAACGAACTTCGTCAAACAATGTTCATCGGTATCGGTCTTGTTGAGGCACTTCCAATCATCGGTGTAGCGGTCGGTTTCCTTCTCCTCAACTCTTAATCCATAGTTTAAGAAACGAGCTACATAGGGCGTTATTCGTTCGACAGGAGTGAACCGTCACGGGAGCTTTTGCTCCCTTATGTAGATATAAGAAGTTGGACCAACCACGAGGGGAGTGTAATCGAATGAATCTTACGTATCTTGCGGCAGAAGCAGGCGGCGAAGAAAGCCACCTTTTACTTGCCAATATGATCGTCACGATCGTCGTTTTCCTCTTGCTCCTCATCCTCTTGAAGAAATTCGCTTGGGGCCCGCTCATCAACATGATGAAAGCGCGGGAAGAGCATGTGGCTAGCGAGATCAACTCGGCTGAAAAAAGCCGTAAAGACGCTGAAGTCTACGTAGAACAACAACAAGAAGAATTAAATAAGGCACGTACGGAAGCACGTGACTTATTAGAATCATCACGCCGTCAAGCTGAGGCAGAACAAGCACGTGCGATGGAGCAGGCACGTCTTGAGACAGAAATGAGTAAGGAAGAAGCACGCCGTGCAATCGACCGTGAACGCGCTGAAGCACAAGCTGCTTTGAAGAACGATGTTGCTCTTCAAGCAATCGCTGCAGCACGCCACGTCATGAAAACACAGCTTGCGACAGACGAAGCCGCTCAGCGCGCGCTCGTCGATCAATTCCTTGCTGACACTAAGGGCACGAACTAATGCGTGATCACGTAGCGGGACGCTACGCAAAAGCGCTCTTCGATCTTGCGCTTGAGCATCATGTGCTCGAGCAAGCAGAAGCTGATGTGCGGACGCTCGGCGAAGTGCTCCACGCAACACCAGAGCTCGCATCGGTTTTAAGTAACCCATCGATTTCTGCGGAAGAGCTGAAGTTAGTCTTACAGACGAGCTTCACGGGCTTCAACACGATTGTTTTGAATACCATCCTCGTCATGGTCGAAAACGACCGTGCGGCGGAAGTATTGTCTTTGCCGGAGCATTTCATTGCGTTATTGAATGAACACCGTAACGTTGCGACAGCCGTCGTGACGAGTGCATACAAATTGTCAGACGCGGAAATCACGAAAGTGAAAGAAACGTTCGGCCAAAAATCAGGTAAAACGCTTGAAGTAGAAAATGTTGTTGATACGAACGTAATCGGAGGACTTCGCGTCCAAATCGGTTACACGACATATGACGGCACGATCGAAACGAAACTAACGCGACTTGAGCGTGAGCTGTTAAAAGCGTAAGAAAATAGGGGTGAAACGCATGAGCATTAGAGCTGAAGAAATCAGCGCCCTGCTTAAAGCGCGTATCGCGCAGTACGGTTCTACGATGGAAGTGAACGAGACGGGTACGGTCATCCAAATTGGTGATGGTATCGCTCGTGCACACGGACTCGACAACGTCATGTCGGGAGAGCTCGTAGAATTCGCTAACGGCACAATGGGCTTGGCGCAAAACTTAGAAGAAGGCAACGTTGGTATCATCATTCTTGGTGACTACCTTGATATTAAAGAAGGCGATTCAGTTAGCCGTACAGGACGCATCATGGAAGTACCGACAGGGGATGCATTGCTCGGTCGCGTCGTTAACCCGCTCGGTATGCCAATCGATGGTCTTGGTCCAATCGAAACAGAACACTATAACCCAATCGAGCGTAAAGCTTCTGGCGTTATGGCACGTAAATCGGTTCACGAACCACTTCAGACAGGAATCAAGGCAATCGATGCCCTCGTTCCAATCGGTCGTGGACAACGTGAGTTGATCATCGGTGACCGTCAGACAGGTAAAACGTCGATCGCCATCGATACAATCATCAACCAAAAAGAAGAAAACATGATTTGTATTTACGTCGCAATCGGACAAAAAGAATCAACAGTCCGTGGTGTTGTTGAAACACTCCGTAAAAACGGTGCACTTGATTACACGATCGTCGTTTCTGCCGCTGCTTCACAGCCGGCACCACTTCTTTACCTCGCACCATTCGCTGGTGTAGCGATGGGTGAACACTTCATGGATCTCGGCAAGCACGTTCTTGTCATCTATGATGATCTTTCAAAACAAGCAGCTGCATACCGTGAGCTTTCGCTTCTCTTGAAGCGTCCACCAGGCCGCGAAGCTTACCCAGGGGATGTCTTCTACCTTCACTCACGCCTTCTTGAGCGTGCGGCGAAATTGAACGACGAGCTTGGCGCAGGTAGCTTAACAGCACTTCCGTTCATCGAGACACAAGCGTCGGATATCTCGGCTTACATCCCGACGAACGTTATCTCGATCACGGATGGTCAAATCTTCCTTCAATCGGATCTCTTCTTCTCAGGTGTCCGTCCAGCGATCAACCCGGGTCTCTCGGTATCGCGTGTTGGTGGATCGGCTCAAGTAAAAGCGATGAAGAAGGTAGCGGGTACGCTCCGTCTTGACCTCGCCTCTTACCGTGAGCTCGAAGCCTTTTCACAGTTCGGATCTGACCTTGATAAAGCGACACAATCGAAGCTTAACCGTGGTGAGCGGACAGTAGAGGTTCTGAAACAGGATCTTAACCAACCGTTGACTGTTGACAAGCAAGTCATCATCATCTATGCCTTGACTCGTGGTCACCTTGATGATGTTGCCGTTACGGATATTCGTCGTTTTGAAAAGGAACTCAACCTCTGGCTCGATCAAAACCGCAAACAGCTTTGCGATGAGATCCGTAAAACAGGTAACCTTCCGGCTGACGAAGAACTCGTTACAGCAATCTCAGAATTTAAGAAAACGTTCCAAGCGACAGTCTAAGGGTCAACTCTTAGGCTTCGCCTGAACGCTCTTGATACTAACAAGGTGGTGAATCGAAATGGCATCGTTGCGCGAGATACAAACGCGGATTAACTCGACGAAAAGTACGAAACAGATCACGAAAGCGATGAACATGGTTTCGGCGTCGAAACTAAACCGCGCTCAAGCACATAGCGCGAAGTTCCAGCCTTACATGCTGAAAATGCAGGAGGTTCTCGGAACCATTGCGAATGGCACGACAGGTGCGAGCCATCCGATGCTCGAGAAACGTCCCGTCAAAAAGACTGGATTTATCGTCATCACATCGGATCGCGGCTTAGCTGGTGCATATAACGCCAACGTGCTGCGTGAAGTCTACCGGGAAATCAAAGAAAAGCACACTACGGACAGTTACGTTCTGTATGTGGTCGGTAAAGTCGGTGTTCAGTTCTTCCGTTCACGCGGAATCACGGTCACAGACGCGATCACAGGACTCAACGATTCTCCTTCGTATGTTGATGTAGCTGAAATCGTGAAGCGTACAGTGAGTGCGTTCACGAACGGTGAAATCGACGAACTCAAGCTGAGCTACAACCATTTCTTGTCTGTCATCAGCCAAGAAGTGAAAGTCGAAACCCTTCTCCCACTCGGAGAAATCGAAGCTTCGTCTTCGACGACTTATGAGTATGAGCCAAGTGAGGAGCAAATCCTTTCTGAACTCCTTCCGCGTTATGCGGAAAGCTTGATCTTCGGTGCGCTTCTTGACGCGAAAGTAGCAGAACATGCGTCACGTATGACAGCAATGCAAAGTGCGACAGATAACGCAGATGACTTGATCGGTCGATTGACTCTCGTCTACAACCGGGCTCGACAAGCTGCAATCACGCAAGAAATCACAGAGATCGTCAGTGGAGCAGCTGCGCAGCAGTAAGCCCCAAGGACGTAATGATAGGTAGGAGGAAACACGATGAACGAACTCGGTTTAAAAGGCCGCGTCGTCGCGGTCATGGGACCTGTCATCGACGTTAAGTTCGAAGGACACTTACCGAACATCTACAACGCGCTTCGTATTCAATATACGCCGCAAACTGTAGAAGAAGTGGCTATCGACTTAACGCTTGAGGTCGCATTACACCTTGGTGACGATGTCGTCCGTACCATTGCGATGGATTCGACGGATGGTGTACGCCGTGGAGTGGAAGTCCTGGATACAGGCGCTCCAATCTCGGTACCCGTCGGTGAAGCGACACTCGGTCGCGTATTCAACGTACTCGGTAACCCAATTGATGAAAAAGAACTTGATGCAAGCGTGGAACGTCTTCCGATTCACAAAAAAGCACCAACGTTCGACAACCTTTCAACAAAAGTTGAAATTCTTGAAACAGGAATTAAAGTAGTTGACTTACTTGCGCCTTACATCAAAGGTGGTAAGATCGGTCTCTTCGGTGGTGCCGGTGTAGGTAAGACCGTCCTCATCCAGGAATTGATCAACAATATCGCTCAAGAGCACAGCGGTATCTCGGTATTCGCAGGTGTTGGTGAGCGGACACGTGAAGGTAATGACTTGTACCATGAGATGACGGATTCAGGCGTTATCAAACAAACAGCGATGGTCTTCGGTCAGATGAACGAACCACCTGGTGCACGTCTTCGTGTTGCCTTGACTGGTTTGACAATGGCTGAGTACTTCCGTGATGAGCAAGGACAGGACGTTCTTCTCTTCGTTGATAACATCTTCCGTTATACGCAAGCAGGTTCAGAGGTATCAGCCCTTCTCGGTCGTATGCCATCTGCCGTTGGTTACCAACCAACACTTGCAACAGAGATGGGTATGCTCCAAGAGCGTATCACGTCAACAAACAAAGGTTCGGTTACATCAATCCAAGCGGTTTATGTACCAGCCGATGACTATACTGACCCGGCTCCTGCGACGACGTTTGCTCACTTAGATGCAACGACGAACCTTGAGCGCCGTCTCTCTGAGATGGGGATCTATCCTGCCGTGGATCCACTTGCTTCTACATCACGCGCCCTTTCACCTGAAATCGTCGGTGAAGAGCATTATGCTGTAGCACGTCAAGTTCAGGAAACACTTCAGCGTTATAAAGAACTTCAAGATATCATCGCAATCCTCGGTATGGACGAGTTGTCGGAAGATGACAAGTTAAGTGTTCACCGTGCGCGTCGTATCCAGTTCTTCTTGTCGCAGAACTTCCACGTAGCTGAGCAGTTCACAGGACAAAAAGGATCGTACGTCCCAGTTAAGGACACGATCCGCGGCTTCAAAGAAATCCTCGATGGCAAACACGATGATTTGACGGAAGAAGCATTCCGTCTCGTCGGTCCGATCGAAGATGCGATTGAAAAAGCGAAGGCGCTTGTCTAAGTGACAAAGCATAAGGGGGACTTGAGATGAACACACTTCATGTCAATATCGTCACCCCGGATGGCGAAGTGTATGATGGCGATGTCCGTATGGTCGTTGCGAAAACGATAACGGGTGAAATCGGGGTCCTCCCGCACCACGTACCGCTCGTAACACCACTCGACATCAGCATCTTGAAGTTGCGCCACGAAGATGGCGGACGCACGTTGATCGCTATCAGCGGTGGCTTTATGGAAGTGCGCCAGGATACTGTAACGGTTCTTGCAGAAACAGCGGAGCAGGCAGATAAGGTCGATTATGACCGTGCTGCGGCTGCGAAGGTTCGTGCAGAACGACGTCTCCAGGACACGAAATTATCAGATCTTGAGTTCAAACGCGCAGAGCTTTCATTGAAACGGGCAATTAACCGTCTCGATTTAAAAGACTACGGTCGCGATTGATTCAAGTAAAAGACCCGGTTTCCCTCGTGGAAATCGGGTCTTTTTTTGTAGAAAACGTCAATTTAAAAGCGTTTTCTTTAGGATTAAGGCGATTCAGGTTTAAGATGGCGAAAAATAGTAAAAGTACCATATAGACCTCTTATTCACAAACTTTTCATCCTTACTTCTATAGAAATTGTGACAATCATCTTTAATAAATATATTTTATGCGCTAAAATAAATGCATATTGTGCTTTTTTGTTTGCGAAATCATTCATTTTGTGAAATCATGGTAAGGTTGAAGAAAACACGAAGAAGAGGTGCAAGCGCGTGACGTCAATTGGTTTAAGTGCTTTAGTGAGTATGCTCGTTTATGTAATGGCAATTGTTCTTGCCTGGTGGTCACTCTTACCAGTCAAGTGGGAAAAAATCCTCCAACATCCTAAAGGTCCACACGCCATTGCGTTACGGACGTTGCTTGCGATTGCACTCGGTTCCCTCGTCGGTCGCTTTTTGCTGGAGTATTCGGGATTCGCCCAACGTCTTCAATTTTTAGTAGGCTGAACTTGTAACTTCCTTGTAAACCCTAATTTGGTCATCTGAATTAGTATGGAAAAGGATAGTATTCTTATAATGAAGAAACACATTGATTATGACACTGAAAATCGTATTGGCTTTTGGCACGAGAGATAACTATAGGAAAGTTTCTTTCTATCATTCGTTGACTTTTCAACTATGATCAACACCAATCACGAATTGTACGAATAGAAAAGAAACGAAGCAGAGGAGTATGGGTAATGGAAAAAATTGTTGTCCGTGGCGGACGTAAATTAGCTGGAACAGTAAAAGTAGAAGGTGCAAAAAATGCAGTCTTAAAAACGTTGGTTGCGACATTGCTCGCATCAGAAGGTCAATCGGTCCTTCAAAACGTACCACGTCTTGCAGACGTCTATACAATCAACAATGTCTTACGGAACTTAAACGCACAAGTTGAATTCGATGCAGAAGCGAATACGGTTACCGTCAATGCAGAACCGGAACTAAAAGACGAAGCACCACTTGAATACGTTCGTAAAATGCGGGCATCGATTCTTGTCATGGGTCCACTCCTTGCACGTCTCGGTCGCGCACGCGTTGCGATGCCGGGTGGCTGTGCAATCGGATCACGTCCAATTGATCTTCACTTAAAAGGATTCGAAGCGATGGGCGCTAAAACAATCATCGGAAACGGTTTTGTTGAAGCACAAGTCGATGGTCGTCTCCAAGGTGCAAAAATCTATCTTGATTTCCCTTCTGTCGGTGCGACAGAAAACATCATGATGGCGGCAACACTCGCTGAAGGCACGACAGTCATCGAGAACGTTGCGAAAGAACCTGAAATCGTTGACCTCGCGAACTTCTTGAACGCGATGGGCGCGAAAGTCCGTGGCGCAGGTACGGAAACGATCCGTATCGAAGGTGTCGAAAAATTACACGGTGGCAACCACTATGTGATTCCAGACCGGATTGAAGCCGGAACATTCATGATTGCAGCTGCAATCACAGAAGGTGACGTCGAAGTCATCGGTGCTGAGCGTGAGCATCTTCGTCCATTGATCTCAAAAATGGAAGAGATGGGTGTTCAAGTATCGGATACAGAAGAAGGGCTTCGTGTTGTCGGACCTAAGAAATTGGTTGCTGTCGACGTGAAGACGATGCCACACCCTGGTTTCCCGACAGACGTTCAAGCACAGATGATGGCGCTTGTCTTAAAAGCTGAAGGAACATCGGTCATCACGGAAACGGTCTTCGAAAACCGCTTCATGCACGTGGAAGAATTCCGCCGCATGAATGCTGATATCAAAATCGAAGGACGCTCATCCATCATCACAGGTGGTGTTCAGCTTCAAGGAGCAGAAGTCTTATCAACAGACCTTCGTTCTGGTGCAGCGCTCGTCACAGCTGGTTTGATTGCTGAAGGTGAAACACGTGTCGGTGCACTCCATCACATCGATCGTGGATACGTTGACTTCCACTTGAAACTGCAAGCCCTTGGCGCAGATGTCGAGCGCATCACGGAAGAAACAGCGGTTGTCGAAGAAACGGCAGCGACAAAGCTTTAATCTTAAGCTATTATTCCATTTCATTAACGAGAGACGACTTTCTGAAAAAGAAAGTCGTCTCTTTTTGCTTGCCTGTGCTAAAATTGAAAGGTATGTATACATAAATGGGTTAGACGTCCAAACGACGTTCTAAATTATGGAATAATAGCCAGCTGGTAAAGGAGATCACGCGAGATGTTTTCAAAAGATATCGGAATTGATTTAGGAACTGCCAATGTCGTCATTCATGTAAAGGGAAGAGGAATTGTCCTCGATGAACCTTCAGTCGTCGCCATTGATAAAGCGACCGGCAAAATTCATGCAGTAGGTACGGAAGCACATTTAATGGTAGGCCGGACACCGGGAAACATCGTCGCGATTCGTCCGCTCCAAGATGGTGTGATCGCAGATTTCGAGATGACGGAAGCCATGTTACGTCACTTCATCGATAAAATTGAGGTCCGCAGCATGTTCGGTGGCGTTCGGATGTTGATTTGTACACCAGCGAGCATCACGACGGTCGAAGCAAAAGCGATTCGTCAGGCAGGAGAAAAATCGGGCGCGAAAACCGTCTTCCTCGAAGTCGAACCGAAAGTAGCCGCGGTCGGAGCAGGGATGGACATTTGGATGCCTGCGGGACATATGGTCATCGACATCGGTGGCGGGACGACGGATGTTGCAGTACTCTCGATGGGAGATATCGTCTGTGGCGAAACAATCAAAGTTGCAGGAGATCGATTTGATCACGATATCATTCGGGCAATCAAAGATCGGCATAAGTTAATCATCGGTGAACGGACGGCGCAAAACGTCAAGATGACGGTCGCAACGGTCTCAGAAGACGGACGTCAGGAAGAGATGGACATCCGGGGACGCAACCTCGTCACAGGGCTGCCGCATAACATTACGGTCAGCTCACAGGAAATTCATGAAGCACTCGCAGAATCAGCGATGGAAATCGTTGAAGCGACAAAACGGGTTCTCGAGAAGACACCCCCGGAACTCGCAGCAGATATCATCGACCGCGGCATCATCTTAACAGGTGGTGGGGCATTGCTCGATGGAATCGATCAGTTGTTGGCAAAAGAGCTTGGGTTACCGGTCTTGATTGCAGAAGATCCAATGTTATGTGTCGCACGCGGGACAGGCATCATGCTCGATAACTTAGGAAAATAAGAAATGTTTGTTTGGCACAAATCGTCAAGCGATGAGGTAACCGTTCACTTAATTGTGGGGGTTACCTCTTTTTATTTTGCGTAGAGAACGATTCAAGAATGTTGCGGGATAAAGATTCTTTTTTCCCGTAGGAGTCACGGGAAGCGAATCTTTTAGACAGATGCGTTTTTGTCGAATGCCGTTCTCGAACAGATCGGATTAGATTGCAGATAGACAAAGTACAGTGCCTTGAACGATTCAAGAATGTTGGGGGATGAAGATTCTTTCTTCCCGTGCTTTCCTCGGGCGAGGCGCAAGCCGTTGCTACTTGATCCTATCCGGATAAGTAGCAGGGTCTCGCTTGCCTCTGACAGCGCAAGAATTTCTTGCGCTTTTTCCCGTAGGAGTCACGGGAAGCGAATCTTTTAGGCAGGTGCGTTTCTGTCGAATGCCGTTCTAGAACAGATCGGTTAACGCGTGTCTGAGCTTCCATAGAAGTGAGAACGCCAATCGATAAGATGTAGCGCCTTAAACGGAAATAGGGATAACTTGAACAACTTGCTTCGAAAACGGTGAGACGCTTGAGGGAATCAGTGAACCTTGAAAAGGTTCACGAGCAAGCAAGGGGAGACCCTGCAGCTTTTGTAAAAAGCGAAGCGGCTTCCCGCTTGCCCCTAAGCAAGCGAACCGTGGTAGAAGCGAATGTTGTTCAAAACCCACGAGGTCAATGTACTGAATGTTGTTCAAAAAAACGCACTTTTATGTGACCGCGAAAAAGACTTTCTAAAAAAAATATCAGAATAACGGTTGACGAAAGCCTGGAAAAAAGAGAGAATGAGAATGTTCTCAATGAGAATGAATATCATTATCTTTACAAGGAGACTACGATGTCGATTATGATTTGGGGAATCCTCCTCGTATGTGTCTCGATTGGCTCCATGTTTGTTGGTGTCGCTGACCTCGATTTAACAGAAATTTTATCTTGGAGCGAGACGGAATGGGAATTGTTCTTGATGAGTCGGATACCACGACTTTTAAGTATCTTATTAGCTGGAGCGGGTATGAGCATTGCGGGATTGATCATGCAACAAATTACACAAAACCGCTTCGTTTCACCGACAACGGCGGGAACGATGGATTTCGCGAAACTCGGAATCGTCGTTTCAATGATTGGCTTTAGTGATGCACATCCACTGATTAAGATGCTCATTTCATTTGGATTTGCGTTTGGTGGTTCGCTCTTGTTCATGCGGATTCTCGAACGGATCAAAATGAAGGACGTCATTTTCATTCCTCTCGTCGGGTTGATGCTCGGCAGTATCGTCGGTGCCTTGACGACGTTTCTCGCATTGCGGTTTAACTTGCTGCAAAGCTTAGAAGGATGGATGCAAGGAAACTTTTCGATGATCACAAAGGGACGCTACGAATTGCTTTACATAACTGTTCCGTTGCTGTTCGTCGCTTATCGTTATGCCCACCGGTTTACGATTGTCGGAATGGGCGAAGAATTTTCACAAAATCTTGGTATCTCCCATAAGCGTGTCATGCAGCTTGGGCTGGCGATTGTTTCATTGATCGCTTCAGCCGTGATTTTATCGGTCGGTGTGATTCCGTTTCTTGGTCTGATCGTGCCGAACTTGATTTCGATTTGGTACGGCGATCACTTACGAAAGACGTTACCGTTAACGGCTCTGTTCGGTGCCTTGTTCGTCCTCGTCTGTGACATTGCGGGCCGCCTGTTGATTGCACCGTATGAGATTCCGATTAGCTTGATGGTCGGGACGATTGGCAGTGGCTTGTTCCTCTACCTCTTGTTTAGGAGGGATCGTTATGGCTTATCGTAAACGGTTGATTTGGCTGGGCGTCCTCGCGTTATTATGCATGGTTGGCTATATGACGTTGAACTTACAAGGGGCACTCGGATATGTCATTCCAAGGCGCTTTACAAAGTTAGCAGCGATGCTTGTCACGAGTGTCGCGATCGGGGTCTCGACCTTGATTTTCCAAACCGTGACGATGAACCGGATTTTGACACCGAACGTCATCGGTCTCGATTCACTGTATATGTTGCTTCAAACCGGACTCTTGTTTTTGTTCGGCAGCTCAATCCTGCTTGAAGTCGGAATCGAAGTCCGCTTCGTCGCAACGATTCTTTTGATGGTCGGTTTTGCGATCGTGCTGTATCAATTGCTGTTCCGAGGGGAAGGGCGGAACGTCTACTTCCTTCTCCTCGTCGGTCTTGTCTTCGGAACGTTTTTCGGTAGCATCACCTCGTTCCTTCAACTGCTGATGGACCCGAACGAATTTCAATTGTTGCAAGATCGCTCGTTCGCGAGCATCAACAACGTCGATTCGGACTTATTGATGTTAGCGACAGTCCTCCTCGTCTTGAATACGGCTTGGCTTTGGCGGTATGTCCGCTTCCTCGACGTATTGGCACTCGGACGCGACCATGCGATTAACTTGGGCATTCCGTATGAAAAAATCGTCAAACGTCTGTTAATCATCGTCGCCATCTATATTTCGATTGCAACGGCTTTAATTGGACCGATTACGTTTTTAGGGCTATTGATTGTCAACGTCGCCTATCAACTCATCCCGACGTACCGCCATCACGCTTTAGCGGTCGCGACAGTTTTACTTGGTGTGATTGCGTTAGTCGGGGGGCAGTTGATTGTCGAGCACGTCTTGAACTTCTCGACGACGCTCAGTGTCATCTTGAACTTGATTGGTGGTAGCTACTTTATTTATCTCTTGCTGAAAGGAGTCGACCGATGATTACGATTGACAACATCACAAAACGGTTCGGAACGAAGACCGTCGTCGAAGAGGCAACGTTCACGATCCCGAAAGGTAAATTGACATCCTTCATCGGACCGAACGGTGCGGGTAAAAGTACGGTCCTCTCAATGATTAGCCGTCTCGCGAAAGCGGATGCGGGCGTCGTCACACTGGAGGGGACGGCAATCAGTCAATTTCCGTCAGATGACTTGGCGAAGCGACTGTCGATTTTAAAACAAAGCAATCACCTCGGACTGCGTGTGACGGTCCGTGAGCTCGTCGGGTTTGGTCGTTTTCCGTATTCGAAAGGACGACTGACCGCCCTTGATCACGAGAAAATCGATCGGGCGATTGCATACGTCGGCCTCGAAGAGATGCAAGATAAACAAATCAACGCCCTCAGCGGAGGTCAGAAGCAACGTGCCTTCATCGCCATGGTAATTGCCCAAGATACGGATTATATCTTGCTCGACGAACCATTGAATAACCTCGACATGCGTCATGCCGTCCAGGTGATGAAGTTACTCCGGAAGCTCGTCGACGAGGAAGATAAAACGATCGTCGTCGTCTTACACGACTTGAACTTCGCATCCGTTTACTCAGATCAGATGGTCGCGATGAAAGAAGGACAAATCGTTGCGACGGGTCCGACAGAGCAATTGATGGAACAGTCGTTACTCGAAAACCTGTATGAAATGGATTTAACGTTGGAACAGATGGATGATCATAAAATTTGCCTCTACTATACTTAACATAAGGGAGATCAATTAACATGAAAAAGTGGTTCTTACTCGTTATTGCAATTTGTGTCGTCGCACTCGGTGCGTGTGGAAAAGGAACAAATGAATCAGCCGCTTCAAGCGATGAAAAAATAACAATCAAACATGAATTAGGTTCAACTGAGGTCGTCAAAGACCCAAAAAAAGTCGTCGTCTTTGATTTTGGTGCACTCGATACACTCGATGAACTCGGTGTCGAAGTGGCAGGTCTACCGAAAGAACTCGTTCCAGCCTATCTTAAGCAATATGAAGCAGAGCAGTATACGAACGTCGGAAGTTTAAAAGAACCAAACTTTGAAGCAATCAGTGAACTTGCACCAGACGTCATCCTGATCTCAGCCCGTCAATCGGAAATGTATAAAGAGTTCAGCAAGATTGCACCGACGATTTATGTAGGAATCGATACACAGGACTACATGACATCGTTCAAAGATAACGTCAACATGCTCGGTGAATTGTTCGGAAAAGAAGCAGAAGCGACAGCTGCATTAAAAGAAGTAGATGAAAAAATCGCGGCAGTCAAAGAGGATGCTAAAGAAGCACCTGAGTCACTTGTCCTGCTCGCGGGGGATAAAAGCATGAGTGCGTTCGGACCGGGCTCTCGTTTTGGCTTGATTTACGATGCATTTGGTTTAAAAGCAATCGATACGACTCTTGATCAAGCCGTCCACGGACAAGATGTCTCGTACGAATACATCGTCAAAAAAAATCCGGGCATCATCTTCGTCATCGATCGTGGAGAAGCAATCGGTGAAGGCGCAACGGCGAAACAAGCGATGGACAATGAATTATTGAAAAACGTCGATGCCGTCAAAAATAATAAGGTCGTCTACTTGAGTGGAGACGTGTGGTATCTGTCTGGTGGCGGTATCCAATCGATCGAAAAAATGTTGGAAGAAATCAAAACAGCACTGTAACAGCAAAAAAGCTCAATCCGTGAAGGACTGAGCTTTTTTTCATCAATAGCTTAAAGAATCTTGCCAATCAATCATTTCGTATTTTGCATGAACGCCTGATAGGCCTCAAAGTCATGATAGACGATGGCACGCGGGGGGAAAGAGCTGTTCATCGTCTGATTGACGAGTTGGTTCAAGGCTTGCCGTGACTGACCATAAAAGGTGATGCTCGGTGTCTCCGGTAGTTCCGTGAACTCGAGAGCGTACGACAGGTTGTGCTGGTGGTTTGCCGCATACAACGTATCGACGAGCGTGATGGCGGATAAGCCGTTTCCACCACCGTAGACAGTCCGGTAACTCATTAAGGTCACTTCGCTTGCAAGATCCATCGCCCAGGCACTGACAGGACGTCCGGAGACATCCGTGACCGTAGGAACCAAAACGGAAGAAAGAGTTGCGGTAGCCCTTCCATCGTTGCCCGCTCCTGAAAGGCAGTCAGGATTCGTTGATAAGAAGCGATAACGGCAGATTGATTCGTCGTCCACTCCGGTAAGGCCTACGGTTCGAGATCGACGCTGATTCCATCCGGATGCTGCATCGTCTCACTTTGATACAGGGTAATCCAGGCGAGCGGGTCTTCGGCATTCGGTCGGAAGGTCGCGCCTTCATTCGTAATCCAGCGTGGTTGTCCGAACAGGAAGTAAACTTCAATTCCTGCTGCATGCGCGGCCTCGACGAATGTTCGATAGAGAATCAGGTCCCCCTCCACAGCAACATGAAGATAGACACGCTTCATCTGCCGGTTGGCGAGCTGATTAATTTTCACGGGGATGGACGCTTCCGGAATCGACCACATCACCGTATGGCGCGTGACGGGGAGAGCGGCTTGACCGCTTGACGGCAGCAACAGACTGAAAAACGAGACGCAGACGAGACTGACGAGAAAACTAGTGTTCACTCCTTCTGCATGGTACTCCTACTATCGGTTCGTTTGCTTAAAATAGGTATCCATCAATAGTCTTTGAGACTATTGCATCAGTTCAAAACCTAGACATTTCACATTGTGAAGTGTATATTAGAAGTTGTTGCTTGACCTCGGAATTACCATTAAAAAGGAAGTGATGCCACAATGCCGTTGTGGAAAAGAAATTTAATCGTCGTGTGGATCGGGAGTTTTTTGACTGCCGCTGCACTCAGTCTCGTTTTACCGTTTTTGCCATTATTCATTGAAGAGCTTGGCGTCGATGGACGTCAGGAGATTACGACCTGGTCCGGGATTGCGTTCGGGGCAACGTTCCTCGTCGCCGCAATCGTCTCACCGATTTGGGGACGCCTTGCCGATAGAAAAGGACGGAAATTGATGTTACTCCGGGCAAGCCTCGGCATGTCGATTGTCATGTTTTTAATCAGTTTTGTGCAAGATGTGTATCAGCTTGTTTTCTTACGGCTCGTCATGGGAGCGGTCTCCGGATTCATTTCAGCCGGAATCACCTTGATTGCTTCTCAAACCCCGAAAGAGAAAAGTGGCTGGGCGCTCGGTACATTGTCGACCGGTGGGATTGCCGGTGGGTTGCTCGGACCTCTGATTGGAGGATTCCTTGCCGACATGATTGGGCTTCGACCCGTTTTTCTCTTTACGAGCGTACCGTTATTTTTGACGTTCCTCGTGACATATTTCTTCGTCAAAGAAGAATTCGTCCCGCTCGAAGTCAAAAAAATGGCTTCCGCGAAAGAAATCATTCAATCACTCCGTCATCCGGAGCTCATCTTGAGTCTATTCTTGACGACGTTCTTGATTCAGTTCGCAGCGCAATCCATCAGTCCGATTCTCTCGCTTTACGTGCGAGAGCTGAGTCCCGGAACGGAACGACTGGCGTTACTGTCGGGTATCGTCGCCTCAGCACCCGGGATTGCGGCATTGATTGCTGCCCAGCGGCTCGGACGACTGTCCGACAAGATTGGGGCGGAACGTGTCTTGTTCGTTGCCTTACTCGTCTTTGCCGCCTTCTTGATTCCGCAAGCGTTCGTCACGGATACGAGTCAATTGATCGTCTTACGGATGGGAATCGGATTTGCGACAGCGGCCTTGATGCCATCGGTCCAAGCACTGCTTCGTAAACACACACCAGCCAATGCGTCCGGACGAATCTTCGGTTACAATCAATCGGCCCAATTCATGGGAAACTTCCTCGGACCGCTCGCCGGTGGTCAAATTGCCGGTCATTTCGGTTTTGAAGCGTTGTTCCTGTTTACCGGTTTGATCGTCATCACGAATGCTGTCCTCGAACGGACGCAAACAGCGGTACTCAGTAAAAAACATTCCTAACACGGAACGCCTCTCCGGTCAGTAACCGGGAGGCGTTTTTTTCATGTCAACGAAAAGAAGTCATCGAGTTTTTGTTGCTCCGAGTGTTCGAGTGCCTTCATCAAAAGGATGGACTGGGCACGTACTTTATAGTCGGCAGAATAATGGAACAGTCCATTGTCGAGTTCCGTGATCGCAAGCGGTTCGATGATCGTCCGTGGATGATCGACATCCTTCAATCGTAACGACAGCTCGATTTGGTGGTCGACGGGCAAGTGAATCAAAGCTTGAATAGTTCAATCAAGAGCTAGGACTTTCGGTTCAACTATTGTTCTCATTACCTTTTTTTGAAAAAAACTCATAATTCAACAGAACCTGACCGATATACTAAACATAAGAGAATTGAACATTAAGTCAATGAGGAGACAAAAACATATGTTACGAGGAATGTACACGGCGTCTGGTGCGATGCAGGCGTTACAGCGGCAACAAGAAATGTTAAGTAACAACCTGGCCAATGCGCGGACGCCTGGCTTCCGCGCCGATCAAGCATCGCTCCGGACGTTTCCGGAGATGATGATTCAACAATCAGGCGTCAATGAACGAACGGGAATTCAATCAAGAGGGACGGTCGGCACGCTCGCGACAGGTGTCTTCATGCAGGCAGCGACGCCGAACTTTGCCCTCGGTTCGATTACGGAAACGGGCAACGCGACGGATCTCCAAATCAGTTCACGGGACGGATCCGCCCTCTTTACCGTCTTACATACGGATCCGCTGACAGGTGGGGAAGAGACGCTTTACACGACGAACGGCCAATTCGCCGTCGGGCAGGATGGTTTGCTCCGGACGACAGAAAATGATCTCGTCCTTGATGCAAACGGTCAGGCGCTGAACGTCGTCAATGAAGACTTCGTTGTCAGCGCAGACGGAGCGGTGACGGACGGAAACGGACAAGCAATCGGAAACCTTGGACTTGTCGTAACGGATCAACCGGAAACACTCGAGCGGACAGGCAACGGTTTATTCCGCTCTCCGGCAGCACTTGCCGCGGGAGACGTCAAAGTCGACCAAGGCGTGCTCGAACTCGGGAACGTCGAAATCGAGCAGACGATGGCTGAGATGAACAGTGGACTTCGTCAGTTCGAAGCCAATCAAAAAGTCATTCAAGCTTACGACCGGACGGCTGAAAAAGCTGTTTCTGAAATCGGTCGCGTTCGTTAATCGGAGGAGGAAGTCATGCAATCACTTTATACATCAGCCAGTACGATGGCTCAATTACAAAAACAACTCGATACGACCGGGCATAATCTCGCGAATGCGAACACGAACGGCTACAAGCGTCGTGATGCACAGTTC
This sequence comes from Exiguobacterium sp. s127, assembly GCF_018618695.1. Classification (NCBI taxonomy): domain Bacteria; kingdom Bacillati; phylum Bacillota; class Bacilli; order Caryophanales; genus Exiguobacterium; species Exiguobacterium sp. s127. The sequence continues at coordinate 113,954 of NZ_JACSMO010000009.1, forward strand.
AATGAGTTACTCGTCCGCAACATCAGCAACACACCGGGCGGCTTGGAAACAGGTCCTTTGACGACGCCGGTCGATCTTCGTCTTGGTGTCGGTGGGTATGTCGCGAACGAAGCGACACGTTTTACCGTCGGTGCTTTTCAAACGACCGGACGGAATTTGGATGCGGCACTCGGTAATCCGCATCACTTCTTTGGTGTCATCGATGCAGACGGTGTGACGAAATTCACGCGGGACGGCAACTTTGAGTTATCACCGCAAGGCAACGGACAGATGTTGTTGACGGATGATGCGGGACGCTCCGTTATCAATCAAGCGAATGATGCCATCACCTTACCGGAAAATGCGACGGCGATTGAGCTGAACAAAGATGGCAATATCACAGGTGTCCTCAACGGAGAACGTCGTGTCCTTGCCCGAATCGGTGTCGCGGATATTCCGAACCATGGCGAGTTGACGGATGTCGGCGGTGGACTCTATACGGCGACCGGGCAATATCAAAATGCTCAAGGGAACCCGTTGACGGTCGGGACGCTCGAGTCCTCGAACGTCGACATGGGGACGGAAATGACGAACTTGACGCAAATTCAACGCGCCTATCAGTTTAATTCGAAAGCTTTGATGACGACCGATCAGATGATGGGAATCGTCACATCACTCAAATAACGCATCTGCTAAAAGCCGCGCCTTCCGGAATCCGGAAGGCGCGGCTTTCTGATGGAGTCATTTTTTTAAGCTCAGGTAGACCGCTGCCATATCTAAATCGGCTTGGTCTCCCGTGTTCGCCTGTTCATACTGTTCATGTGCTGCTTCTGCCAGCGGTAAACGTAACGTGTACCGTTTCGCGGCGTCCGTGATCAACCCCAAATCCTTCGCCATCAACCGAAGCGGGAAAGCAGGGGGGAACTCTTCTGTTCGGTACATGTCCTGTTTGCCTTGGAAGAGCGGTGTATTCATGCCGGACAAGGAAATCATCTGGATGAGTTTTTCTTTGTCGAGCCCGGCCGCTTCTCCGAGCAGGAACGTTTCAGCAAGTCCCTCACCGACGATGCCGAGCAGGAGATTGATGGCAAGTTTTGCTGCGCTGCCTGTTCCGTGGTCACCGAAATGGATACTTTCTTTACCGAGAACATCGAGATACGGCCGGCATGTCGCAAGTGTCTGTTTGTCACCACCGACGAGCATGACGAGCTGGCCGGCTTCTGCGACACCGACTGAACCAGAGACGGGAGACTCGAGATAGGCGGCACCGGCGCGTTCGATAAGTTGCGCTGCCTGTGTTGATTCCTCGGACGAAATCGTACTCAAGTTGACGACGATTTTGTCCGTCAAGTCGCCTGCGAGCAGCCCGTCTGTTTCGTGAAGGACATGATCAATCGCTTTTCCGTCTGCGAGCATGATGAAGATGATGTCCGACTGTTCGACCAGTTCGCGTGGTGAGCGAAGCGACGTTGCGCCTTCCGCGACGAGCGGTGCTGTCTTACTTTCTGTTCGATTGTAGACGTGTAACGGGTGTCCGGCACGGCGAAGGCGTAACGCCATCGGGATACCCATATGACCTAATCCTATCCAACCAAGTTGCATCTGTCTGATTCCTCCTGTATGTGTAGAGTCGCTTTAGCTATTCCCTTTTAGAACCTTATGTTAAACGCGACGTAAGCGGTGTTCTTCTTACCGGCAGACCGTGTTTCACCCGTCCTTGACGGAACCTGAACATGAACAGGTCGTAAAAACCCCCGCGTCTTAGTGGACACGGGGGTAAAGACTCATTCAGTTTCGTACGTCAAGATGGTGGAAATGACAGCGACCGGAAAACGAATCGTAAAGGTCGAGCCGACACCGACAGTCGATTCAACATCAATCGTTCCGTTATGGTGTTTGACGATTTCTTTACAAATCGATAGACCGAGACCCGTTCCACCAATTTTGCGTGTCTCTGAGTTGTCGACCCGGTAAAACTTATCGAACAACTTCGACATCGCTTCTTGCGGGATGCCCATTCCTTCGTCGTGAATCTTGATTTCAGCGAAACCATCCTGGTGCTGGACTTCGATTGAAACCGTTCCGCCGTCAGGAGAATACTTGATGGCGTTACTGAGTAGATTGTTTAAGAGCTGTTTAATCTTTTCGCTATCGGCGTCAATCATGATCGGTCCGTTACCTGCGAACACTAACGTATGTGTCGTGTGCGAGGCACCATAGAAGTCGGTCACGTCATTTGCGAGTTCGACGATGTCGAACGTCGACATCTGATAACGTTGCTCACTCGATTCCATACGCTGGACGTCGAGGAAGTCGTTGACGAGGGTCGTCAGGCGACCTGTTTCCGAGTGAATCGTCTGCAAGTACTTTAGCTGACGTTCTTCTTCAAATGATTTGTTGAGCATCAATTCCGTGAAACCGTAAATTGATGAGAGCGGAGTCCGAAGTTCGTGCGAGACGGTCGAGACGAACTCTTCTTTCATCCGGTCCGACTCCGTTTCTTTCGTGACATCCCGTAAGACGAGCATCGTTCCGACCCAAACGTTATTGATTTGAATCCTCTCGGCGTAAATTTGGATATAGGCACTGCGCGCGCGAATCGAGACGACGAGACTATCCTTCGGCAAGTTCTGCTCGACGATTTGTTCGATGTATTGTTCGAACGGTTCTGCTTCATCGATGATGGAAGACAAGGCGGACATCGCTTGACGGAAAGAGGAAAGATTACTTTCATCCTGATGTTCCGTCTGAATTTCCGGGAACAGCTTCATCAACGGTTCGTTGACGAGCAGTTCATCTGATTCATGTTCGATGTAGACGACGGCTTCCCGGATCGAGTTCAACAGTTGTCCTGTTTTGTTCTTTTCATGAATCATTTTTTCGTAAATCCCCATCCGCATCAACGAAAGTGAGAGCTGGTGCGAGAAGGAAAGGATATCGCTCATCTGCTCCGGCGTGAAGGCGTCACGGTACCGGACGAGATAGATGCAGGCGATGATTTTTTCTTCATTCGGATCAAGGATCGGCACGGCGACTTCATACATGTAGTACGGATACGGAAGCGGACTTTCGTGTGCGACCTGTTTAGACGAGTGCACCGGACGTTTTAAGACACGCGCCCGGTGGAACAACGATTGATCTTCGTGGATCAGTTGTTCGACCATATCAGGGGTCATCCCGTATTCAATCGTCGAGCGGACATCGTGTTGATCGAGGAACAGCAAGGCTCCGATTTCCGAATGAGTGATTGAGACGAGCTTCTCGATGATTTCCGGATACGCCGTCAATGTTTCGCGGGATGCGAGCGTCTCCGTCAGTTCATTACGATATTTTAGATGTTGTTCGCTTTGCAGGGTGATTTCGAGTGCTTCTTCGAGTTCTTCCTGCTGCGCTTGCAGCTCTTCCTGCTGCGCAACGAGTTCCTCTTGTTGTGCTTGCAACTCTTCATTCTTCGCCAGCATATGGACTTTATTATCCGCAATCGATGCTGCCATTTGATTGAAGGATGCGGTTAACATGTGTAATTCATCGCGTCGTCTCGGTAAGGGAAGTTCTTTGACGTCTTCACCACTTGCGAGTTGTGCACTGTCCCGAGACAACGAATTAATTTGTTTCGTCACCCGGTTGATGAATGGGCGGACGAGTAAGACAAGAATGATGACGAGGACAAGCAGGTTTGACAGCCAAATGAACTGGGCGATGCGCATTTCATTGAGCAGGCTGGCCTTTGCTTCATCTTCTTCAGTCTGAATGAGGTTTAAATAGTTTGTCAGCAAGGCTTCGATTCCAGCCGTATCGGCTTCACCGTCAATTTGACTGTTTGAGCCTTTTAGCGTTCCGTCAGAATTGAATAATTCGCTCCCGTTCGAAAGCGAAGCGAGCGTTTTCGGATCAACGAACTGCTCGTCGACCGAGCCTTCCTGTTTTTGTTCCACGTATTGACGTAACAAGGGGACGGCAGTACCGAAATAATCGTCATATAAGTTTCGTGTCGCAGTTGCGTATTGATCGCCTTGCGTATAGATGGCGTTTTGCTCGAACCAGGTCGTCAAGCGGTTGATTTCATCTTGGTTTGTTTTGACGGCATTGAGCATCGCCGGTGTTCCGAACAAGAGGTATGATTTTACATTGCTCTGTGCAGCGGACCATTCGTATGCCAACGCGTTCGCATTCGTTCTTCGTTCACGTAAGTCATCGAATGTCGCATCGGTTTGACTGATTTTTTGTTCAGTATACGTATAGACGATAGCGGATGTGATGCTGAGTGCGATAAAGACTGCATAAAAAGCAAACATCAATTGTCGACCAATCTTTTGATTAATCCATTTCACGTTCGAATCCTCCATATTCTTTTGTATATGTACGTAAATGTGTGAAGACATATGTAGATTTTACTCTGCTTGTTAGCAGTCATCAAATTTTAACACGCAAAGATGTAAAAAAAATATTATATTTAGATGACGGTCCAGCTTATTTTTTTTTAGGAGGATTAGAAGCAGCCGGATAAAGGAAAACTAACTGAGTGAAAGCTATCATTATTACGCATAGGGAAGTGACAGAATGCAAAAAATGTTTGAAAACAGGTGGTATCGTGGCGCATGGTGGGTCATGACACTGCTCGTCATCGTCTGGGTCGGCAATCACGTGACCTTTTTATTTCGCCCACTCGCCATACTCGGGCAAATGGTCGTCCCGCCACTCGCAATCGCCGGGATTCTCTATTACGTCCTTTTGCCGATCGTCGAGATGCTTGAGAAGAAGATGAGTCGGCGTCCGGCCGTGATGGTCGTCTTGTTCGGATTGATTGGGATTATGACGGCACTTGGATTTATCTTTGGTCCGTCCTTATCAACACAAATCAGCGAATTCGTCAATTCGATTCCAAACCTCGCGACGGAATTTCAGCGTCAACTCGTCGAAGTCCGGAGTCAGCTTGAAAACAGCAGTATCTTTTCTCGCTTCGTTGGGGGACCGGATGACTTGTTCGATAAATTTTCGACGAATCTCTCCGAGTACGCGTCATCCTTCTTAAAAAATGTCGGGGCAGGGGTCGGCGGGTTTGTCAGCTTAATCACGACGACCGTCATCACAATCATCATCATTCCGATCATGTTGATTTATATGTTGTTAGACGGTCATAAGCTAAAAGGCAATCTGGTTAACATGATGCCGTTTGAATTTCATAAAGAAACGAAGAAAATTTTAGAAGATGTCCATGAAACGATCATGAGCTATATCCGGGGACAGGTCATCGTCAGTATCGGTGTCGGAATCATCGCCTATATCGGATACCTCTTCATCGGCATTGACTATGCGATTTTGTTAGCGATGTTCGCGACATTGACGAACATCATTCCGTTTCTTGGACCAGTCATCGGTGTCATACCGGCCTTGATCGTCGGGTTTATCCAGGATCCGATTCTTGCAATCTATGCCATCATTGTCATGACGGTCGCGCAACAAATCGATTCGCACATCATGTCACCACTCGTTCAAGGAAGGACGCTTGATGTTCACCCGTTGACGATCATCATCGTCCTGCTTGTCGCCGGGAACATCGCCGGCTTCTTCGGGGTCCTACTCGGGGTTCCGTTTTATGCCGTCATGAAAGTTATCATTCTTAACTTGCAACGGCTTTACCATCTCCGGACACAAAAGAAGATGGTCATCACGGATGAGGAAAAGACGTTCGATACCATCATCACAAAAAAAGAATGACTTTTTGAATTATTAACGTCGTTCCTTCATACTAAAGAAGCAGTCTGATGTGTTAGGAAAGGGGTAGTGACAGATGGATCAACGTCAAACAGAAGAACAAGCCGATTTATTAGCCCTGCAAAAGTTTCAGCATAACTTCGAGAACAGCTTAAAGTCGAGCGTCATCTACATTTTACGGGATGGGGCGCTGACGATTGGTGAGATTGAACAGCGAATCGATCAGTCACACAGTCAGATTTTAGAGCAACTTCAAGAGTTGATTGAAGATGGACTCGTGATTCAGCAAATGTCAGAAAAAGTTGATGGATTAGCTTACTTTTTGACAGTTCCAGCAGAAGATTTAATCAGACAATTTAAAGAGTCCATCAAATGGAGTAAACAACACATTACCTTCTAATAAAAAAGGTCATCTTCGAGCTATCAGCTTGAGGATGACCTTTTTTTATTTTGTGGAAATTATATGGGTATAAAAGGATCTTAAATGAATATGGATTTTTATGGGATATTAAGTAATGAAATAAAATTACAATATAAATTAAGAGATTGAAAATAAAAACGGCTTTAATTTATATTTTTAGAGGTAATTAAGCATTAAAAATACTAGATATTAGGTACTATACTTCTATTACAATTGTAAAAAAATGTATTTTTTATTAGTAAAACCCTGCATAATGATGGGTGTAAGGTAATTTTTCTCAAGAAAAGGAGTGTTCAAATGAACAAGAAAACGCCTGATTTCCGAAAGAAGATGAACCGACACCACAGAAACCACACCAAACGCTTGATCAAACTACTCACAGCCTCCTCACTGGCACTATCCCCAATTTCATTTACTTACACCAAGACAGAAGCATCTGAAAAAAAGTTTCAGCCGCAACAGCAACAATTTGCCTCATCCATTAAAAATTCATTAGCACTTGCTCCAGTAAATCGAGTGAGTCTAGCGGATGTACAATTATTGACAGATGTACAAGTCCGAGCGAATTTAACAGAACAATTAGAAAATTATAATTTAGCACTTGGTTTAACGGGCCGAGGATTGGCCGATGCAGAAATTTTGTCGCCAGAACGTGTCGCCGTCTTTAATATTCCGGATCTCGCGGGCAAAATGACGGCGAACGGCAATGCCGACGTGAGCGTAGAACTATTGCCAATCACACTGGAAGACTTGCCGACGCTTAAAGGTCAACTTGATCCTTTAACGACGAGTGTCAATGGCCTTGTCGGAGATTTGGTCACTGAAATTGACATAATTTTAGACAACCCGCTGACAAGCCCGCTTTTAAATGTCCAAGGATTAAATGAACTAGAAGATGCGTTGGCTGCACTCAATAATTTGGACGTAGCATTGTCTGATTTGCTTGACTACAATGGGCAGGCCCCGGTGACTGTCAATGCTGATGGCACGATCGTTGTCAATTTCAGCGATGGATTAGGACAACATCTTGAAACTGCAGTCCAGCAAGTAGTGCAACAAGCGCTACAAGACTTAGTGGATGCAATTACGAATCTTCAATTGACGGGAATATTAGGATCATCACTGAACTTTGTGCTAACTCCTGTAAAAGAGTTGTTACCATCTGTTAATGGCTTACTAACAGCAGTCGCGAACGATACGGTCAACTTATCGAATGAACTAGTCGGCGTTCAGGTTCTTGGACCGACGACGGTCGACTTAAATGTGCTCGTCGACAAGCCAGCGGGTGTTGATGGTGAAATTGTCGTTACGGGATCAGCCGTCAGTACTACAGTGATTGATGCTGAGTTATTAAGTGATTTAGATGGTCAAACGACGATTGTGTTTGATGAAGAAGGCGATGCGGACGCTGACGCCGATGCGGATGCTGACGCCGATGCGGATGCTGACGCCGATGCGGATGCTGACGCCGATGCGGATGCTGACGCTGATGCGGACGCTGATGCGGACGCTGATGCGGATGCCGATGCTGATGCCGATGCGGATGCCGATGCTGACGCCGATGCGGATGCGGATGCCGATGCTGACGCCGATGCGGATGCGGATGCCGACGCCGATGCCGATGCGGATGCGGATGCCGACGCCGACGCTGATGCTGATGCTGACGCGGATGCTGATGCCGATGCGGATGCGGATGCGGATGCCGACGCCGACGCTGATGCTGACGCCGACGCCGATGCTGACGCTGATGCCGACGCGGATGCGGATGCGGATGCGGATGCGGATGCGGACGCGGATGCGGACGCCGATGCGGATGCGGATGCGGATGCGGATGCGGATGCGGATGCGGACGCGGATGCGGACGCCGATGCGGATGCGGATGCGGATGCGGATGCGGACGCTGATGCGGATGCCGATGCTGATGCCGATGCGGATGCCGATGCTGACGCCGATGCGGATGCCGATGCCGATGCGGATGCCGATGCGGATGCGGACGCCGACGCGGATGCCGACGCCGATGCGGATGCTGACGCTGACGCCGATGCGGATGCCGACGCCGACGCCGACGCGGATGCTGATGCGGATGCCGATGCCGATGCGGACGCCGATGCCGACGCGGATGCCGATGCGGATGCGGATGCCGATGCCGACGCCGACGCGGATGCCGATGCCGATGCGGATGCGGATGCTGACGCCGATGCGGATGCCGACGCTGACGCCGATGCTGATGCCGACGCTGATGCTGATGCCGACGCTGATGCTGATGCTGACGCTGACGCCGATGCGGATGCTGACGCCGATGCTGACGCCGACGCGGATGCCGATGCGGACGCCGATGCCGACGCTGATGCCGATGCGGATGCTGATGCCGATGCCGACGCCGACGCGGATGCCGACGCTGACGCCGATGCGGATGCTGATGCCGATGCGGATGCTGATGCCGATGCGGACGCCGACGCGGATGCTGACGCCGACGCGGATGCTGACGCCGACGCCGATGCGGATGCCGACGCTGACGCTGATGCCGACGCCGATGCGGACGCGGATGCGGATGCCGACGCGGATGCTGACGCCGATGCCGATGCGGATGCCGATGCGGATGCCGATGCTGACGCGGATGCCGATGCTGACGCCGATGCGGATGCCGACGCTGATGCGGATGCCGACGCCGATGCGGATGCCGATGCGGACGCCGACGCGGATGCGGATGCCGATGCGGATGCTGACGCCGATGCGGATGCCGATGCGGATGCCGACGCGGATGCTGACGCCGATGCTGACGCCGACGCCGATGCAGATGCGGATGCTGATGCTGACGCCGACGCGGATGCTGACGCCGACGCTGACGCCGACGCGGATGCGGATGCTGATGCGGATGCCGATGCTGACGCGGATGCGGATGCGGATGCGGATGCGGATGCGGACGCCGATGCCGATGCGGATGCCGATGCCGATGCGGATGCCGATGCCGATGCGGATGCCGATGCGGATGCCGACGCCGATGCGGATGCGGATGCCGATGCGGATGCGGACGCCGACGCCGATGCGGATGCTGACGCCGACGCGGATGCGGATGCCGATGCGGATGCGGATGCCGATGCTGACGCCGATGCCGACGCCGACGCGGATGCGGATGCCGACACCGATGCTGATAAAGACGGGGATAAAGATCAAGACCATGTTGTTGTTCCAGCACCAACAAACAAACCAACCCGTCCAATCAATACGGGAGTGATCAGTAAACCGACGATGCCGTCGAACTTAGGGGTTGTACAGAAAAAAGCGTCTGTACTTTCGAAACCGGTAACCCGACCGATTGCAAGTAAGCTTCCGAACACATCAGAAAATCTTTTCCTTGTTTCAATGATGGGTATGTTGGCGGTAGTAACCGGATTGTTTGCAAAACTATTCCGTCGCCGTCCCCAGCAATAAGCAGACCGATTAAATAACAGTCATTGTAGCGGAGGGGAAACTCTCTGCTGCAATTTTCATTATTTTTGAAGGGGTGACTTCGGATGGAATTGATGAACCGGATAGAACGAATCGAAGAACGAGTTTTCGCGCTAATGAAAGAAGATCAGGCAACTTACTTTTTAAATCAACGCCTCACCGTTTTTCTATCAGTCGGGACGAAGAAACGCCGTGCACGGGTCCATACATTTCGTGGGAAACGAATGGCGAGTATCTTTCAAAAAATCAAAAACTTCTTACTTGAACATCCCGTCGACTACGACTGGATTAAAGTAGATGTTGCAAAGAATTTTCATTTTTGTTCATTCGCAGAATTAAACGATCAACTTCGTGCAACACGTAAGAATTATTTTCGAAGAGGCATCGCTTTTGATGCTCGCTTCACGTGTGCTTTTTTAGAAGAAGAACTAAATGGGAATGCGATGTTGACGCCGGACAAGGACACGCCGGAACTCCGGGTGAATTTGAAGAACATGACACGATATGTTGAACAGCAGCGTCGAAAAATACCCCGCTTCATCTTTACGGATGAAACGAGCTGTATCTTGTTTGAGACGACGAGCGTCTTCAGTGAAGAGGAGCCGATCGTCATCGAAACGACAGGGACAGTGGAAAAAATCAGAGCCTCTCCACGCACCACTCCCTTTGAAATCAAAACGGTCGTCACGCAAGCGAGTGACTACTTAGCTCGCCAAGTTCAGGCGGATGGCCGCTTCATATATGGTTACTTTTCATGTTTTGACAAAACGATTCAATTTTACAACAGCTTACGGCATGCGAGTACACTTTACTCGATGATTGAAGCGTATGCAGTCCGACCGGACGTGACACTTCAACACGCAATCGATCGCGCGAAAAACTATCTCATCGAGCACTTGATCGTTCAACCGAACGAATCGGCCTATGTCGTCGATTGGGAGCAGGATGCGGAAATTAAGCTCGGCGCCAATGCCGCGGCGATCTTAGCGTTGACGAAATACATGACGACGTTCAAGTCGCGTCGCGAACTCGCGCTGTGCCGCGCCCTTGCGAACGGAATTGTAGGGTTGCAGCAGCCGGCAGGCAACTTCAACCATGTGTTATCGTATCCGTCGCTTGCACTGAAAGAGGCGTTTCGGATTATCTATTACGAAGGTGAAGCGACGTTTGCGCTGCTTCGTCTATACGAGCTCGATCGACAAGAACAGTGGTTGACGAGTGTGACGCAAGCGTTCGACTACTTTATCGCGCACGATTACTGGAAGCAACATGACCACTGGCTCAGCTACAGCGTCAATGAACTGACGAAGTATGTCCCGGATGAACGGTACTATCGGTTCGGACTTCAAAATGTCGAACAAAAGCTTGATTTCATTCATCACCGCGAGACGACGTATCCGACGTTTCTTGAGTTGATGCTGGCGGCCCGCGAGATGATCGGCCGGATGCAAGCGGACGGGCAGACGGACTTATTGACGACGTTTCCGCTCGACTGGCTCGAAGCGACGATTGAACGCCGGATGCAGTATCAATTGACTGGTTTTTACTACCCGGAAGTCGCGATGTATATGAAAGTACCGGAGCGCATACTCGGTAGTTTCTACATCCGTCACCACTCCTTCCGCGTCCGGATTGATGATGTCGAGCATAATATCTCCGGGTACTGTCGTGCACTCGAACAAATCCGTCAGGAGGAGGTCGTAAAAGGATGAGACGACACGTCTCGACACTCTTGCTCATCATCGGTGTTCTCCTGTTAGGTTACGTCGGATATCAGAAATTCACGATTGATCGAACGTTGTCCACCGAACTGGAAAAGGCGAAAGCCGTTGTCGTGGAGGCGGAGGAACAGAAGAAGACGGCTGAACCAGAGGCAACGGACACGGAGGCGGTGCCGGTCACGTTTAAAGAAGGCGAGACGCTTGGTTTCTTAAGCATTAAATCGCTCGACATGGAATTACCGCTCCTCGAAGGGGTAACGGACAAAACGCTTGCGAAAGGAGTCGGGCACCACCCGGACACGGCTTTTCCTGGACAGGGTGACCGAATCTTCATCGCCGGGCATAACGATACGACGTTTTCAAAAATCAGTGAGCTCGAACCGGGTGATGAGGTCGAACTCTATTTGGCGGATGGATCATACCGCTATGTCGTGCGGTCGAGTGAAATCGTCGACGATGAAGATACACGCGTCTTGGCAGCGACAGGAACGGAGTCGCTCGTCATCTCGACCTGTTACCCGTTTTATAACATTGCGAACAGTACGGAACGCTATTTGATTTTCTTAGAACCGATTGAGTAGGGGGAGACGGACATGACAAGAATCGGCATATTACGCTTGAACGATAAACCACAATTTCGTGATAAAATCGCCTGTGTCGTCGCAGCATCGATGGGGATTGAAGCGTTTTTCTTCCGGCCGCAGGATATCGACTTTGAGAAGCGGATGATTCGGGGGATGCACTTTTTGGATGACCGCTGGCATAACGGCTTGTGCGAATTTCCGGATGTCGTCTACAATCACCTGCCGTTGACGGACGAGCAAAAAGACATCTTTTCGCGCTTGGCCGACGAGATTCCGTTTACGACACACCGGATCGGCAACAAAAACGTCGTCCTGAAAAAACTTGCGGCTGACGGAACGTTCAAACAATATTTGATTCCGATGCACCGGATTCGTGCCGGGAAGGATTTGATCGCTCTACTGGAACGGTACGGGAAAATTATTTTCAAACCGGCTAACGGCAAGCAAGGGCAACGGATTTATACGATTGAACAGGTCGGCCCGGATCAGTATACGTTCGATTATCTTTTACAAAGTAACACCTGTTCGACAGGACAATTGATCGACCGTATCGAAGAAGAGATTCAACGGAACCCGATGATTGTCCAACCGTTCATCGCTTCGGAAACCATCCACGGACATTCCTATTGTATGCGGATCCATGTCGCAAAAGGGGCGAATGGAACGTGGAAGCTCGTCAAGTTCTTTCCTTTCGTCAGTAACAACAAGCAAGAGTCCGTTAGTCACTTGAGTCACGGTGCCTTTTCGACGACGCGGATGGATATCTTCATGAAGCAAAACTATCCGGAGCAACACGAAGAAATTTCCCGGCAGATTGTGTTGTTCGCCCGTCGCTTCCCGGCATATTTCGAGTCGTTTTATGATTACCCGCTCGATGCGCTCGGCATCGATGTCGGGATTGGAGCGGACGGGAAGATTTATCTGTATGAAGTAAACAGTCTGCCGGGGACGCGTTACGTTGAATTCCAGGCAGAATATTTAGCGATTCAGTACTGTGATTTTTTAGCGAAGCAACCGTACACCGCCAGCAATGGATTGAAGGCGGGCTGGATGAAACAGCGGGTGCGCGCTTAGAGAAGAGGTGACGTGTGAAGACGTTCTTGTTTTATTTGATGACGGCGGCGCTAGTCGTCATCATCCTTGCGAAATTCATGGTCCCGTTGCTCGGTTTTTTCGAGGCGGACGAACCGAAGCCGCAGACGGACCGGACGAGCCTGCGTCTCACGGAAGCCCAGCTAAAACAATTTGATCGGGAAGACCGGATTGGCGTCAGTTACGAGATGGCCGGACTCTCGCTCAAGACGCTTGCCGTCAAGCGGATGGACGCGACCCGTCAAACACCGCTCTTGCTTGTAAACGTTCAAAAAGAAAAAGTCCTACAGGTCGGTGGTGAGGCGAATCGTCTGCTCGCGATTACCGTCAAAATCAAAAATCAATCCGCCGATTCGATTGAGATCGCCCCGAAGCTCGGAGAATACGAAACAGATGGGCGTATCGTGACGATCGCCGATCAGTTTAATGCATTAAATGGAACGTATCAGAGTGGGGAAGAACGAATCGGAATTGTCTTCATTCCGACGACGGAAACGAAAATCAGACCGGGGCGGCTCCATGTATTTTATGAGACGGCGTCCGGGGATAAACAATTACGGATTTCCCTGGACGAAAGGGCAGACTAAAAAGATCTTACGCTCGAATTGAACGTAAGATCTTTTTGTTGTGTTTATTTTTGCGTGACACTAAACGCTTCTGGTGACTCGATGCCTGCTTTATTGACGGCCGTAATGATGAAGCGACCTGTCGCATCTTCCGGAAGCGGGAACGCTTTCCGTTCAATCGATTCCGTTGAACCGAGTTTTTTCCGTTTTCCATCTTGTTCTTGATAGATGTTATACGTCACGACTTCATCGTCTTTTGAAGCATACCAGTTCACGAAGCCACCGCTGATGCGGACGTTGGTTGCTGGTTTTGGTGGTGTGTTGACGGGATCGGATGCTTTCTCATCAAGCTCGGTGAACACGACGAGACGGTTGTCATACGTCCCTGCATTTTGGTCGTACGTACCGATACACGTAATTAAGTTCAAGTTACGGGTATCGGCAGCACCGAAGATTTTTTCGAGTGGGGCATCGAGATGGTCGTACTCGACGAGTTTCTTGACGCGGAAGACGAGCAGGCGTCCAGACTCATCTTTGATTTTAATGGCGTCACCTTTTTTTAGTTCATGCAGCTTGTAGAAGACGGCAGGACCGGTTTTCGTATCCGTATGCCCGTCGATGACGGCATTTCCGACGTCCCCTGGTCGTGGTCCAAATTTATACCACCCGACTTGTTGTTCATTTTTCGGAGTCCCCATCGCTCCTTTTTTATCGAGACCGACCTGTTCGATGTTCGTTTTGACGTCGAGGGCGTCGATCGTCAACGTCTTCGGAAGTTCGACTTCATTGGTCGAGAGGGTCTTAAATTCTTTTTTGAAGATTTCAGATGGTTTGAGTGGATCCTCCTTTGTCTCGGAAGAAGTCGCGGATTGTGAATCAGCCGTACCTTGCGTGATGTTCGTTTCTGTGTCGTTCGTGTTTCCGAATAATAAGAAAATCAGTGTGCCGACTGAAGCGAGCATCAGGACGATACTGATCGGGAATAACCATTTTTTCAAAACACGTCACTCCTTTCCGAGAGGAAGACCTCTCTATGTAAGAAAAAGGATAGTGCCGAGGGCGCTATCCTTTTTAGTATACCCGATTTCTTATGCGTTTTGACGTTTGCGTGCCACGACGATTCCAGCTGCACCGAGTGCAAGACCGAAGAGTGCGAGTGCACCTGTTGTTGCGTTGTTGCT
>NZ_JACSMO010000010.1:0-121586 GCF_018618695.1 Exiguobacterium sp. s127
TGCTTCTTGAAGAAGCGGTCAAAGGCATCAGCAAGATGTTTGACGCTCGCTTGCACAGACGTGCTATCGACTTCTTTCAACCAGTCGAACGCCTGCTTCAACGACGGAATTTCTTTCGAGCAAGACCCGTAAGACAGCCCTTTACCTGTCGCTTTATACGTTTCATCCCACTTCGCCAAGAAGTGGTTGAAGACGAAGCGTGAACAACCGATCGTCTTCGCGATCAGGATTTCCTGCTCTTTTGTCGGATAGATTCTGAATTTGTAGGCCTTGTGAGTCAACATGATGTTCACCTCCTTACAAAGGATATACCCGAAAGAGAGCTTGGCGATTCATCTCCCACTTTCACTAGGGCTTCACTCTGATCGTTTAGAAGTGGGCGTATTCTCGCCTGATTTTGATAAAAATAAACTGAGCAGGATGATGGTCAAAATGGTCGTCAAGCTGACGAGCGAACTGCGGTTAGACATCGTTCTCCTCCTTTAAGTGGTTATTCTTCCGCAAACGGACATAACGGATGATGGCCGGTACCGCAATCGAAATCGAAAAAGCGCTAACGAGCAACAAATCGGTCTGCTCGAAAAATAAATAATCGATGCCGATCAACAGAAATAACAAAATCTGGATGATCCGAAAACGGAGCCGTGTACTCCGGTGAATGATGTCCTGTTCTTTCGATGGACTGGAGTGGTGCGTATTCTGACTCAGCAATTCAAAATAAAAATAACTGAGGACGCCGAGTTGGACGACCGAAAAGAAAGTAGCGCCTGTCTGTTCAAAGAAGATACCAAACAGAGTCATTCCGAACAAAAGTAAGTAGAGTGATAATACGATTCGTTTCGTACGTGTCGTCAAAGTAAGTCCTCCTGGAAGTCAGTCGATGCTAGTCTGTTCTACGGCACGGCAAGGAAAATGTTTCAAGCTATGAATGCATACAAAAGGAACTTAAGAAACAATGAGGAGGAATCAGGATGAGTTACGGGATTTTTGGGAAATTTACGACGACGGCGGGACAGCAAGAAAAATTGGTGGAGCTGTTACTTGAAGCAGCAGCCTCGTTCGAAGACGAGCCGTCATGTCTCCATTATATCGTCAGCGTATCAGAAGAAGCGGACACGGTCATCGTCCACGAAATTTGGACGAATCAAGCGTCGCACAAGGCGTCACTCGAACTTCCGGCGACGCGGAGCCTGATTGAGCAGGCACGCCCGTTTATCACGGGAATGGAACGCTTGTTGACGTTCGACCCGCAAGGTGGAAAAGGGTTATAAAGGGTAATTTTTGATGTCCCAGCCGAAAGTTTGTAAAAAATTAGAACTTTTTTTGCCGATTGACGTAGAGTATACATGAGGTGAGTATGATGGAAAAAAGACGAAGAATTCAACGTATCCGTGAAGAAAAGGAACGCATCGCGTTCGTTCGCATTATTTTTGCTGTAATGCTTGGTTTTAGTATCTTTGCACTTCTTCAATATGAGACAGCAATTTGGCCGAAAATCCTCGTCGGGGTTAGCTTCCTGGCACACGGTGTTTTGCACTGGATTGAAGCGAAACGAATCAGTGTATTTTCAGACAGCCGACCAGCACGCAACATCATCCGACTCCGTTACGCGGTTGATTTTGCTCTAATCGGACTGATTGCTTTTTTCTTCCCGCTATTAATCCGGTTCGAACTACCGCCTTTGCCAAGTTTTATCGGCTACTTTATCGGACTTGCAGCCTTCGTTATCGGTGACATCTATCTCGAGCGAACGCAGACGGTGCTTGACCCAGCCCATCCGACGAAAAAAGAATTACGAAGTAAAACACCTGTCCTGAAAGCCAGATGACTTTGAGTAGGGGATGAACAAAATGGAAAAACAAACGAAAATTCTAATCATGCAGCAGGAAAGCAAGCGGAATCTTTTTAAACGATTGGCATTGGTAGGAGTCGTCGCACTTTGTTTGTACGGCTTGGTTCAAACAGGTGCCGACGAATGGATTGTTCCACTGCTCGTCATCCTCGTCCTCATCCATGGACTGTTACTGCTCGGCGAGGCAAGGCGGATCAGTGCCCTATCAAGCATCAAAGCAGCACGGCGGCTGATTCGTTTCCGTTACGCGGTCGAGTTCGGTTTCGTTCCCGTTCCTTTATTGATTGCGCTTCAGGCATGGATCCCTAATTATTGGGGTATATCTGTTTTAATCGTTCTTCTGCTGGCTCTGCTGTTGATTGCCTTTTTAAAGCAATACCTGGAATTGCGGATCATGCGGACGGATCCGAGTCACCCGACGGACGACAATCTACGCAAAAAAACACGGATGGCAAACTAAAACAGTACTTCTACTCGCGCATCAAGCAACGGGTAGAAGTACTGTTTTTTAATTGAGTTCGATTTTAACAGTAGTCGGTTTTGCGAATGCATCACTTGACGCAAACATGACGAAGACATTTTCCGTTTCCGGTACTTCGTAGACGAGATCGACCCTTGATTGATAGGGAGCAAAGTACTGGTAACTGTTTTTCCAGGCCTTCTCATTGCGGTTGACGTAATCGACCGTCTCGTAGACATGCCCATTCCCATCCTGAAGCGTGAACCGGTCCGGTTTATATTGACTGTAGGAGCCGAGTACATCTTCTGTAATATCCGGGTCATGCAAAAACAACGGGAGCGTGATGTAGCGTTTACCGGCTTGCTGTGTCAGTTTGAGTTCAGCCGGCGGGCGGTCTAACAGTTTCCCGACACGGAAGGTGGCATCCTTTAATTTCGGGTCACCGGGATACGTTTTGAGCAGCCCCTGATTCATCAGCTTTTCGATTTTTGCCGTTTCCTGTTTCGACGGTTGTATGGCGGTCGATTTTTTGGCGGTCAAATCGGCGAGCTTCGTCCCTGTCGTCGTTTCAGTTGTTTGACTTGTCGGCTCGGCCGCCGGGTGCTCGACTTCACTCGTCGTCGCAAAGAAGAATAGTCCGACGACACCCACGACAAGCGCGGTCCCGACTGTTCCAAGCGCGACTTTGAAGCGGCGTTCCGTCGCCTTGGCATTGACGGCGACGCTCCCGATGGCTGCATTCGGTGTAATTTTAACCGCGCGGTAGGCCGGTAATAAGGCACCGATGATCCCGGTCGTAATCGGAATCAACAGCGTCAGGCTCAGGAATCCGAGCTCGGCCGTCGGGAATTGATTGTACATCTTGTAAATCAACCCGAGCGAGACGGCAAGACCAATCAATCCGGCAAACAGACCGGTCATGACCCCCTCAAGCAAGACGAGTTGACGGATCATCCCATCACGCCAGCCGGTCGCTTTCAGCACGGCGAGCTGTGATTTCCGTTCGTTGACGTTCTGCCACATGATTTCCGTCGTCGTCAAGATGGCAATCAGCAGGGCGACCCCCATCGCGACATAATGCATCATGCCGACTTCAAGGGCAACGAATTCGCCGAGCCAGGACGCATACAAGACCCCCTTGAGCCGGAACGTGACGAACAGGAAGAAGATGAACAAACTGGTCGGTAAGGCGATTGCGACAAGCGACAGTAATGTCCGTTGCCAGTACGTGACTAATTGATTGACGCTCATGCCGAGGACGGACTGCGAACGGACGAAACGACGTCCCCGCGAGACTTCTCCCGCCTGGATGCTTTCGTACGGTTGAATCTTCCGGATCAACAGCATCGGGACGAACGTGCCGCCCCAGTAAATCAACAGTCCGGCGAGACCGATCAGAACGATTCGGACAAGGGCAATCGGATGGTCCGTCGTCAGCCAAAACGTCCCGAGAATCGTCCAGGCAATGAAGGCGACGAGAGACCCGAGTAACGTTGCTTCGAGGAACAGCATTTTCGATAGCTGGTGCGGCCGCCAGCCGATGGCCAGTAAAATCGCAAACTCTTTTTTTCGGGCGTAAAGCAGGATGATATTCGAGCTGAAGACATAGACGAGTGCCACCAAAATGACGCTTGCGATGACACCGCTCATCCCGACTTTCGCTTCCTGGAAAATCGCCATCGAGGAACCGAGTTTAATCCAGGGCTGCTGGACCCACCCGAGTGCTGACTGGTCTTTAAGTCCGGGCAGATACGTCAGTGCCAGTTGCGGTGACGAACCGAGCGTCACATCCGTGATCAGTCC
The DNA here is from genome assembly GCF_018618695.1 of Exiguobacterium sp. s127. Lineage (NCBI taxonomy): Bacteria > Bacillati > Bacillota > Bacilli > Caryophanales > Exiguobacterium > Exiguobacterium sp. s127. The sequence continues at coordinate 4,116 of NZ_JACSMO010000010.1, forward strand.
GGTCTTGTCTTCGATTTCCTGCGCGACGGCCTGTAATTTTTTCTCGCTTTGTTCATTCATCGTATCGATGCCTTTGACATTGACCCGGATGACGGAGATGGCTTTTTTGCCGCGAATCTTGAAAGCAGCGTCTAGCGTCGTCAACATCGAAGGCGGTTTCGTCATGAAGTCGTACGGGTCGTTTGTTGGTTTGACGTCACGCGGCGGGTTGACCGGTGTCTCATTTTTATCCATGACCCACTGTGCCTTCGCCGGGAAATAGGTTTCCATCGGCAGTTCCGTAAGCGGATCTTTCGATAAATTCAATTTCTTCGGATCAAATACTCCGATGTAATAGGGGTTGATCCGCGGCCAGTCATCACTCGACGTCCCGAACTCGCGTGCTGCCCGGTACATGCTGCGTTTCGCAAGCAAAGAATCCGGGTTGATCAGCTTCGGTTCGACCTGATAGGTGAACGGCCAGCGTGACGGATAGGGACTCTCGACGGAGTGATAGGTGATTGGTGAAGGCTTGAGAATCAGCCATTCCGAGTAGCCGCTGTATTTTTCAGGTAATGAATTATTCAAAATATCATGAATGAATTGTTTTTGGACTTGCGCCGTCGTGATTTTATACGTCTGTGGCTTTTCATCGACGGTAGGGAGCTTGTCTAAGTATGTTTTGCCGCCCTTTTTCGTGACTTCTTGAATCGTCGGTACCATCGAGTCATCAATCAGCGGTAAATCAAGTTTTTCATATTTATAGGTCCGGGACGCATCGATGTAATCCCGTTCGTTCATCAAAACCGGAATCATATCGACGTTCTCGAGCGCCGTCACGACGTCTTCATCCGTGAAATAACGGCTGTGGTCCGACTTTTTCGTCGCTTGATCAAGCCCGACGAGTTGTTCTTCCGCTTCCGGATCAATCCCGGCAATCATCGTATCACTGCCATACTCGTCGAGCGGTTGTTTTCCGAGACCGATCGGTGAGACGCCGGATTGTTTCGTATCGCCGCTCGCGTCCCAGCCGGCGGCTAAATAACGGACCGTCGTCGACTTGTCGACCTGCAGACCGGTATTTTGATAATCGGTGATCGTCAGCTTATAGACGCCGGGGTCATCAAACGTGTGCGTCCCGACGGATGAGCCTGTCGATTTATTTCCGATCATCGCGATCGGCGCTGCGACTTCGACGTCCGTGATGTCTTTAATTGTCTGATACTGTTTCATCGTGATGCCGCCGTCGAGACCGCTCATATAATTCGGCTCGAGTAAATGTAAGTCTTCCGTTACGCTCCGGCTTCCCGGCGGCCGGACGACGATATCATATGACGAGTTCCAGCGTTTTTGCAGTTCGTCAACGACGGTCCCATTGTTCGCTTGGGTCGTCCCGATTAAATAGCTCAGTCCTGTACTGACAATCAGGACACCGACGAGTAACAGGATGAACCGTTCTTTGTTTCGCCACCATGAGTTCCAAATGAAGGACATCATAGGCGTCCACCTCCTTTTACGTGTAGCGATATGAAAGACGGCCTATTCCGAATCGGAACCGGCCGTCGTTTTAACCGATCAGGGTAGAAAAGATCAGCATGTTAATCGATGCTGATTTTGACGGTATACGTCTTCGGGAAAGCATCGCTTGACGCAAACATAACGAACGTATTGGCATTTTTTGGGACGTGGTAGACGACATCCATCACGAGACGGTTCGGAGCGATGTATTGATGTTCGTACTTCCAGGCTTTTTTGTTATGACTGATGTAGTCGACCGGAGCATAGTCATGCCCGTGACCGTCGTTAATCGAGAAAGCATTCGGACGATAGACGCTATAGCCGTCTGACGTACCTTCTTTATTGTGTAGAATGAGCGGAACCGTAATGTAGCGGTACCCGTCTTTTTCTTTCAGCTTCAATTCTTTTGGGGCAGATAAAACGATTGGATCAACACGGAAAGAGTTTTTCTTTAGTGCAGGATCGCCCGGATACGTCTGGACCATCCCGGCACTCATTAATTTTTGGATTGACGGGGTACCCGATACTCGGGAAGTGCTGACTTTTGTGACGGTAGTGTCAGTCGCTGCAACATCGGATACCGTTTCGTCCTGCGTATTGAATCCATCTGTATTCGTAAAAGCAAAGACAGCTCCTCCGGTAAGGACGGTGATTGTAGCGAGTGAAAGCAAGCGTTTTTGAGTCGTCATCATAGAAACACTCCTTCTCCTGTTTAATTTGGAAATAATTATCAGAATACTCAGTCTAAATATACTGTTTATTATTTCCAAACGCAAACGGATTTTTTATAGATGGGAAATGAGAAATAAGAAAACAAGAAATTAGAAAAGTACAAATTATGATTCACGTTTTTATTCATGAAAGGTAAAAAAATTAAAAAATAATTAATCTAGAGGTTCACTTGAATGTGTATTTCCTATTTTTTTATTGCTTAACAATAAAAAAAACAAAACAGCGTTCTATTTACATAAAACATACAGAAGCCCCGTTCATTTTAGTTTGAATTAGCACGCATTGTAAAAAATAGTTTTATGTACTCAAGAGTTATATGATCACTTCCAACCGGATTTTTACTTACATCGAAATAGTTCTACTATTAATAGCAAGCAAATATGCTTGTTTAAAAAAGTAACGATTAAGTAAAACAATCTCCTACCGACCAATCATCCATTAAAAAAGATTTGTTGTTTTTTTGCATTCAAGAGAGGTTTGATGAGGACGTAGCTCACCTTTTAAAACCTATATATGGATAATTAATTACGTATTAGTGAAAAAATACACAAGTTACATTCATAATTTTGACAATATTAATTCGCTAGCTTTTTTTAAAACAGCATTATATAATCATTATGTAGAACAGCGTTTCACAATACGGAACAAAAACTATTTTTTTAATCTTTTTTGTAAACGCCTTCATTTTAAATTAGATTTGTCTTTTCGCGTTTAAAATTCAGAAACTAAAGGAGATGTATTTTTTTATGGAAACAAGATATTCGACTCATCCAAACCAAGTTAAAGATTTTAGTACAGCGGAGTTACGGGAAAATTATTTGATCGAGGAGTTATTTGTATCAAATGAAACTAAACTAGTTTATTCAATGGATGATCGTATAATCATTGGAGGCATTACACCGAAGGATGCTCAGATTTTATTAGAAGGTACGGATCAGATGCAATCAGAATATTTTTTAGATCGGAGAGAAGTCGGAATATTTAATGTTGGGGGCAAAGGAAAGATTGTCGTCGATGGTGAAACTTTCGATATGGAAAACAAGGACTGCCTTTATGTAGGGTTAGGAAAAAAAGAACTAGTATTTTCAAGCGAATCTTCTGGACACGCAGCAAAGTATTACATTTTTTCAGCACCGGCGCATAAAGAATACCCCGTTCAACATGTATCTTTTCGTTCAATTGAGGGAGATCGGTTGGGCACTGTAAATAATGCCAATCAACGTGTGATTCGTCGCTTTATTCACGAGGAAGGCATTCAAAGTTGCCAGATTGTCATGGGCATGACTCAACTCGATAAAGGAAGTGTATGGAATTCCGTTCCTACACACACACATGATCGGAGAACTGAGGTGTATCTGTATATTGATTTGGACGAGGATGCACGGTTATTTCATTTCATGGGGGAATCGCGTAATACAAAACATGTCATTCTGAAAAATGAGCAAGCAGTGATTTCACCTCCATGGTCAATTCATTGCGGTACGGCAACTAGTAATTATGCATTTGTTTGGGGGATGGCAGGCGACAATAAAACAATCAGTGACGCGATTCCAGTAAAATTAGAGGAAATGCGATGAGTGTCTGAACGCTAAAGGTTCATGTGAGACGATGCTAACTTGATTACTGGAAATTAACAACCTTAAAAGTACGGATATTCTAGAAGAGGAATTAAAAACAGTCTTAGCCGATTTAGAAATAACAGGTTTTTCTCCGTATTCAGTTGGTCGTTATGATGAAGAAGATACGCTTTTCTATTTAAATAAATCTGAATTGATGAATGTAGAAGAATTTTTGGAAGCAGATCAAAAATATCTAGGTAGTTATTTCGTTCTTAAAGTTAAAAACGTTGTTGTAGAGAAGGAGTCACATACACCGGATAGATCATGGGTGGTCACTCGCGGCTGAAATTTTAAAAAACATATTTTTGAAAGCGTTATCAATATTGGCGGTAATCTGCATTGGAGTAACCAAATAATCTTTTCAATGAAATTTAGCATTTAAATCAATTATGAAAGGTGTGTAAAAAATGAAAATTATGAAGACACTTAATAAAATTCCCGGTGGTTTAATGTTAGTTCCGTTGTTCCTCGGAGCACTTATTCACACGTTTGCCCCGGGATCCGGTGAATATTTTGGTTCCTTTACGAACGGCTTAATGACGGGGACCGTTCCAATCTTAGCGGTTTGGTTCTTCTGTATGGGAACAGGAATAAATATTAAAGCGACCGGTACAGTATTAAGAAAATCTGGAACTCTTGTACTAACTAAAATTGCCGTAGCGTGGGTAGTTGCTGTTATTGCATCGTCCTTTATTCCGGTTGATGGTATCCAAACAGGCATTTTTGCAGGTTTTTCGGTTTTAGCTTTAATTGCGGCGATGGATATGACAAACGGAGGACTGTACGCATCAATCATGCAACAATACGGTTCTAAAGAAGAAGCCGGTGCATTTGTTTTAATGTCAATCGAGTCGGGTCCATTAGTGACCATGCTAATTTTAGGATCTACAGGAGTAGCTGCTTTTGAACCGCATGTTTTTGTAGGCGCAGTATTGCCTTTCCTGGTTGGTTTTATACTGGGGAATCTGGATAGTGATGTGCGAGACTTCTTCAGTAGAGCATCACACGTAATGATTCCTTTCTTTGGATTCGCATTAGGTAATGCAATCGATTTAAAAGTAATTCTGCAGACAGGACTGGGTGGAGTGATATTAGGGGTTTTAGTCATCATTGTGACTGGTATTCCATTGATGCTGGCAGACAAATTCATTGGGGGAGGTAACGGTACTGCAGGATTGGCAGCTTCTAGTACGGCGGGAGCTGCAGTTGCAAACCCGATGATTATCGCGACGATGAAGCCGGAGTTCCTTCCTATTGCACAATCTGCTACAGCATTAGTTGCAGCTTCAGTTATCGTAACTTCGATTTTAGTACCGATTTTAACTGCCTATTGGGCCAAGTATATGAAAAATAAAAACAAAAATCAGGATCACCAAGACCCTCAAAATCATCCGGAAGAGATGAAAGAAGTCTTACAATCGTAAAATTCAGAGAAAAACCTTTTAAATAATAAGGAGAGATTATGATGAGTAGAATTGTAACTATTGGAGAACCTATGGCATTGTTTGTTGCCGAACAAGAAGGTCCACTTGAAAATGTTGAAAACTTTAGCCGCTTTGTGGCTGGGGCGGAAGTTAACTTTTCAATCGGGATGTCTCGTCTTGAACATGAGATGACATACGTCACGAAACTAGGTCAAGACCCGTTCGGAAAAACGATTGAGAATTTTTTACTCGAGAATGGAATTGATACGAGTCATATAACGTATGACGAAACCTATAAAACAGGAATGCAGTGGAAACAAAAGGTAAGCAAATTTGATCCAGAAGTGTTCTCAGCGAGAAAAAATTCTGCAGCATCACATATGAATGCGGAAACCATCCGACACTTGGATTTGGAAGCAATTGATCACGTTCATGTGACAGGGATTTTACCTGCGTTATCTAAAGACTGCAGAGAAATGGTCTACACCTTGATGCAAAAAGCACGAATGAAAGGTATTCAAGTTTCTTATGATCCAAACTTACGGCCCGGTCTTTGGTCCAGTAAAGAAGAGATGGTTGAAGTCGTCAATGAGTTAGCTTCTTTGGCGGATATCGTACTACCCGGTGTTGGCGAAGGGGAAATATTGACAGGACAAAAGTCAATTGAAGCCATTGCAAGATTTTATCATAATCTCGGGGTTAAAACAGTCGTGATGAAGCTTGGAGCTGATGGAGCCTACACTAGCTCGGAAGGAAATCAATTTTATACAGATGGCTATCCGGTTGATCGAGTGGTGGACACTGTCGGTGCCGGGGATGGTTTTGCAGTAGGTGTGATAAGCGGAATCTTGGAAGGATTATCACTGGAAGAGTCAGTAAGACGGGGAACTGCTATCGGTGCGTTGGCGGTAATGTCACCTGGGGACAATGACGGATTGCCTGATCGTAGACGTTTAGGAGAATTTATGGCAGGCAATGCAATTGATTTGACAATGTAGAAAAAAAGTAAAGATGACCGTGTTCAACGGTTTTCTTTACTTTTATCGTATGAATCATTGAAAACTAGTTAACATTCGTAAAACCAAGTGTTTGCGAAATGTTTAAACTCGTATCTTTTATTTTATCAATCAAAGTATCTTCGATCATATCCATCGTTACCCGGTTACTAGGACCAGATACGCTAAAGCTAGCAATGATTTCACCTTTATGGTTGTAGATCGGGGCAGCGATGCAACGAATACCTTCTTCGTTTTCAATATTATCCAGTGCATATTGCTGCTGTTTTACTTTTTCGATTTCTAGCCGGAATTCTCCTTGTGATGTAATCGTGTTTGGAGTTCGTGGAGCAAAATCAATTTTTTCAACAACTTCCTCAAAATAACTTGGAGTTACTCCGGAAAGCAGGATTTTACCTACGGCTGTACAGTACATTTGGCCGCGTGTACCAATCCGTGAAAACATTCGGACTGTGTGGTTACTTTCGATTTTATCAATATAAACAATTTCACCACGATCTTCTATGCATAAATGAACCGTTTCATTTATGTCTTTGGACAGTTTTTCGATGAAAGGTTTTGCAGCACGTATTATTTCGTTGCTGTCCGAAATATTTCTAGAGAGGAAAAGAATTTGTAACCCCAGTTTGTATTTGTTTGTTTCGGCATCCTTAGCGATATAATTCATGCTTCCCAGCGTAGTTAACAACCGGTGAATAGTACTTTTGGATAAGTCCAGTTGTTCAGTTAATTGGGAAATTTTAAGGCCATCAGGATATTCTGACAGTTTGTTTAAAATAGTAAGTGCTCTTTCTAATGATTGAACGTTAGACAAAATCTTCAACCTCTTTATTTTAGTATTTTTGTTTTAGGGACTGTTTAAAATCAGTCTCTTCAAGACTTGTTTAGTTTCTCAAGTATACCAAAGATTGATGAAAATTTGGCTTACTAAATAACAGGAAATGAAACTAAATTTGAAAATTCTTAAGTGGTATGAAAAATTATTGAAAAGTGAGGGAACTTAATGAATAAACTAAAGATTTTAAACAGCATTACGAACTGTGGTGTAGTAGCGGTAATAAGAGCAGACAATGAAGAAGAAGCTATTAAAATTTCAGAAGCCTGCGTGGAGGGAGGGATTAAAGGCATTGAGATAACGTTTACAGTTGATGGAGCAGATAGTGTCATTTCAAAATTAAGATCACTCTTTACTGGCGATGATTCGGTGGTGATTGGAGCAGGGACTGTTCTGGATTCTACTACGGCAAGGATTGCTATTTTAGCAGGTGCACAGTTCGTCGTAAGTCCTTGTTTTGACGAAGCTACGGCAAAGTTGTGCAATCTGTATCAGGTACCGTATATGCCAGGTTGCATGACAATTACAGAGATGAAACAGGCCCTAGAGGCAGGAGTCGATATTGTAAAGCTGTTTCCAGGGAACAATTTTGGACCGGAATTCATTAAAGGGGTCCATGCACCACTGCCCCAAGTAAATATAATGCCGACCGGCGGTGTTAGTTTAGACAATGTAGATCAATGGATAAAAAACGGATGTGTAGCCGTAGGGGTGGGGGGGAATCTTATAACCCCGGCGAAGAGCGGGGATTATAACCTGATTAGTGAATACGCCGCACAATATGTAGAAAAAGTCAGAAGTGTGCGACGGGATGGCGAAGAAGTTGAAAAGGTAAGAGTGTAAAGGGAAGCCGGTCAAATAGTAGAGGGCAGTTTATAAGAAAAAGATGCGGTTTTTAAACTGAATATCGTAATAAAGCTTTTGAAATTCCGCAAAATACAAGGGATTTATGTAGATTTTTATTTTAAGAAACGTTATAATTAATTTATGGAACGCCGTTCCGTATTGTGAAACAAAAAGAAGTTGTTACGTTAAAAATCTTTTAAATAAAGGAGATTGAAAATGGATAATTTTAATTGGAATTTCCCTACAGAAATCGTTTATGGTGAAGGTAGAGTCAATGAAATCGGTAAAATCGCTAAGTCGTATGGAAAAAAGGCAATGATCGCGACGTATAAAAGAGGTGGATTTTTAGACCCGATCATTGATAACGTGGAATCCCTGTTAAGAGAAGCGGGAATTGAATTTGTGACGTTTACTGGAATCGAACCAAATCCACGAGCGCAGACAATCGATAAAGCGATTGAGATATTTAAGTCGGAGCAGTGTGACTTCGTCATTGCACTAGGCGGTGGAAGTGTAATCGATGGTTCAAAATATATCGCTGCTACAGGTTTTTCTGGCGGTAAGTCATGGGACTATGTTGTCTTAGGGGACAGAGTTCCGCGTGAGTACACAGGCGCTTATCCAATCATTGCGATTCCGACGATGTCGGCATCGGGTTCAGAGTGTAATGCTGGTGGTGTTTTAACAAATGCTGAAACGAATGAGAAAAGCTTTTCTAGATCAGCATATCGTTACCCGAAAGTTGCCATCGTAGATCCAGGGTTATTGACGTCTGTACCACTTTCGATCACTAAAGACAGCTGTGTCGACATTTTCTCTCATCTGATCGAACATTATTTATCAAGCCAGGCAGAATCGGAATTTGCAGATCGGGCAACAGAAGGAATGATTTTAACACTAAAAGAAAATTTTGATAAAATCATTAAAGATCCGACCGATATCGATGTCAGAGGGCAAATCGCGTTATGTTCAATCTTTGGATGGTCTGGTTTCCAGGCGCTAGGGAGAATGGGATCAATTCCGATGCACTCAATTGAAATGCCTTTAAGTGCTGTTTATGATTTACCGCATGCAAGAGGGATGACAATCATTATTCCACCATATCTTAAAGTGATGGCAGAAGCGATGCCTGCTAGATGGGCAAAATTAGCTAGAAGATGTTTCGGTGTAACGGAAGAAGATGATTTGAAAGCAGCTAAGTTACTTTCAGTTAAAGTCGTGGAATGGTTGAAAGATACAGAATCTTATCTGACGCTTGAAGATGTTGACATCCCGTCTGACCAATTCGAAAGAATGGCCGAAGATGTAGTACGAATGTTCCCGGGAAGTGAACCGAGTACGACAACTGGACCACGACCGATTACGAAAGAGGAAATCATCAAAATTTACGAGATGTCTCAAAATAGTCATTTGACATATAGTTGAATAATGTACGGAACCCCCGAATGACGGACACTTGATACAAGTTCCGATTCGGGGGTTTTTGAATGTCTTCATTATACGCGACGGCGATCAAGCGAGTAGAAGTACAAATACAGTGCAAGGATTAAACGGTTTTTATCCAATAATTGTACTGTCTCGTTTTTTTGTATATAATGTAAAAAAAGAAACGGAGAATCCTGGATGACTACTGAACAATTTTACAAGACGTTACCAACACTTGAGACGGACCGCTTGCTCTTGCGGCCGATGCGCCAAGAGGACGTAGACGATTTGTTCGCCTATACCCAGGACGAGGAGACGGCGCGTTACGTGACGTGGAATGCAAATCAGACGATTGGTCAGGCGCAGCAGTTCCTGACGCACGTCCTGTCGAACTACGAACAGGGAAAACAGGCACCGTGGGCAATTGAATGGAAGGCGACGGGACAGATGATCGGCACGATTGATTTCATTCATCTGTTGCTTGATGAAAACAAACAGGCCGAGCTCGGGTACGCGTTATCGCGGCAATTCTGGGGCAAAGGCATCGTCACGGAAGCCGTGGAACGGGTGCTGGACTTCGGTTTTGAGGCGTTACAGCTGGAACGGATTCAGGCACGGTGCATGGAACCGAACGTCGGTTCAGCACGGGTGATGGAAAAGGTCGGGATGACGTACGAAGGCACGTTACGCCGTTTGATTTTCATCAAAGGGACGTTTCATGATGTCAAGATGTACTCCATTTTACGGGAGGAGTACGTGACGCAACGTCAGGCAGCGGAACAGAACGAAAAACAACATCAATGAACGAATGAAGCCCCCGACCACTTTGAGCGGTCGAGGGCTTTTTGATTATGTTCTGTTCTCAATCAACGAATCGATGACGGTAACCGTGTTTTTGACCGTATCGAGAATCCGTGTCCGTCGATCGTCTTTTGACAGGAAAATCGCTTCGCCGGTCGCGTCATACGCAAATGCCGTCGGAATCGAAAAGCCGCAGTTGCGGTAAGACCCGTTGGCATGACTCGTCCCGATGACGATAGCGGATTGCTGGCGGCTGATGCGGGCTGCTTCGCCGGACCACTCGGCATATTGTTCCGGACTGAACATCCCGACGCCAATTGGATTGAAAATTAACTCAACGGTATCGTTTTTCAGCCCGTCCAGTCCTAAGAAGATTTCGCGACAGAGCAGATACCCGTACCGTTGTCCATCATCGTCGACGGTCGACGGTTGATAGAGCGGACCGGCTTCCAGCGTTTTTGCCCGGTCGAGGATGACTTCCCCGTGTTCGTTAATGATCAAGGCCCGATCTAACCGGTCGGCGTCCCGGTACCCGGTGACGATCATCGTCGTGTACTGTTTTGCTAATTGACAGAGCGTCGCGAGATCGGTCTGCCGGCAGTAGCCTTCCGGATACAACACGATGTCGATGTCAGGATAGGCGGCAATCTCTCGTCGTAACTGTTGTAAGTCTGTTTCTTGTTTCGGTTGTCCAATCAAAATGTGCATGTGGCATTCACTCCGTTCGTATTATGTCATTGATTATGTAGATGGGTTTAAGTTTAGCATAATTTGTCAATTGCTGAAGAGGAAGTCATGCTGTCTGGTTTAGGAAATGTGTTTCGCCGGCAAATCTTCTTTAAAATATAGTTGTTTACCCGGCAGGAGGACAGCGATGCTTTGAAGGAGACTCAGTCCGACCAACAGACAGGCCGCCGTCAAAACGGTGAAGCGGAGCGGGAACAGGTCTCCCGTAAAACCAACGAATAAAATCAACACGATGTGGAGCATGCTTTGCCCAAGTCCATAAAGGCTCGTTACACGACCCATCAATTCATCGGGCACATTGTTTTGATAAAACGTCATAAAGCCGGTCCCGGAAAAGGCATTAAAAAAGCCGAGCAAGATGAAACCGGTCGCGACGAGTAAAAAAGAGGTGGCCGTCGCATAGATCAAGTAACCGATTGCGACGAACAGGTATCCGCTGACGAGCAACGTTTTGAGCGACAGGCGACGCGAGAAGCGGGCGACGGTCAGTCCGCCGAGCACGGAACCGATGCCCGTCAAGCTGATCAACAGTCCATAATCGGTTACCGATAGTCCGACGACGGTCTGCAGAAAAACGACTTCCTGTGCGTCCATCGCCAGCGCGAGGCTCATCGTCAACAATCCGATGACGTAAATCACGATGATAAACCGGTTCGACCGACTGAATCGGGCGACGGTGCGCCAGTCCGCTACGACGTCGGTGAATCGTAATTTCTCGACAGTGGGTGGACGGGAGACGGAAGGCAGGAAAGCTAGTAATATCCCGGAAACAATAAACGAGCCGGCATTGATCCAAATCGCGACATCGGTGGTCGCGACGAGTAACAGCAGACCGGCTAACGCCGGACCGATCAAAAAAGCACTCGACGTGATCAGACCACGATAGGCATTAAACGTTTTCCGACCGGTGTCTGGCACGAGTTGTGTCAGGTAGGTCGTCGCAGCAGGTTCAAAAAACGCTTTGACAAGGGCGAGCGCAAACAGCGTCAGGTACATCAACGGCAGTGTCGACAGGAGCGGAATCAGCGCGACGAGCAACGCCCGGATGAAATCCGTCCCGATCAACCACCTGCGTACATCGGCCCGGTCAATCAGACTGCCGGCCCAAAATTTCGTGAACAGGGCAGCAAACGGACCGATGATCCAGAGTCCGGCGACTGCGGTGGCGGAGCCGGTCAATTGATAGAGATAGACATTGATTGCAACAAGGTAAATGAAGTCGCCGAATTGCGAAATGCCGAATGAAGCTAGGAGCGTCGTAGCACGAGACAAGGGGAATCCACCCGCTTTCTGTATACATATATTACCAATAGTATATCGGATGATTCCAGGGTTCACAATGCCTGAACCGTGCAGGTTGTTTGTACCGATTTGTCGTATTACTTAAGTAACAAATAAGCTTGAGGAGGGGTACGATGAGAGCCGTCATTTGTACTGCATATGGTCCGCCCGATGTACTGAAGCTGCGAGAAGTAAAACAGCCTGTCCCGAAAGCATCTGAGTTGCTGATAAAAGTCCATGCCTCCGCCGTGCATTCAGGTGATCGTCGTCTGCGGGCACTCGATGTACCGGCAGCAGGGAAACTTCCGATGCGTGTCGTCATCGGGTTTAAAGCACCGAGACAGCCAATTTTAGGGGTTGTCTTAGCCGGCGAAGTCGTTGCGACAGGCAATCGTGTCCAGGATTTTAAAGTCGGCGACCGTGTCTATGCCCTGACCGGGATGCGCTTTGGTGGTTACGCTGAGTATGCCTGTATCAAGGAAACGAGCTGTGTCGGGCAGATGCCGCGCAATGCAAGCTTCACGGAAGCAGCCAGTCTTCCGTTTGGCGGAACGACCGTCCTCCACTTTTTCCGGAAGCTGAACCTTAAGCAGGCGAAAACGATCTTGATTTACGGAGCCTCGGGCGCCGTCGGTTCGCTTGCCGTCCAAATCGCCAAACAATACGGACTTCATGTGACGGCGGTCTGCAGCGGACGGCACGTTGAGTTGGTGGAAGGTCTTGGCGCGGATGGTGTCGTCGACTATACAGCAGAAGGACATGGTGCGCACCTGACGACGTATGACACAGTATTTGACGCGTCCGGAAAAATTGACAAACGAGCCGCACGTAAGCACGTAGGAGCAAAAGGGGCGTTTCGTTCAGTCGCCGGACACGGCGTCGCGCGGGCGCTGAAAAAAGATTTGATTTTACTGAATGAGTGGTTTGAAACTGGGAAGATCAAAGCGGTCATCGATACGGTATATTCGCTCGAAGAGATCGTCGCTGCCCACCGTTACGTCGATTCCGGGCGGAAATACGGCAATGTCATCGTGTCGGTCGTGGAGGATTCCGGTAAAACGGATTAGATGCCACATCGTCATGACGAACACCGTCGGACTGACGCAAAAAACAAAGTAAAACAAAAAACACCTTTGCCTACAGCGTTTCAAAGGTGTTTTTTATCTGCGTAGAACGTCCCTTCAAGACATCATACGTCGCCATAATGAACTGACCGGACGGACAACAGCTGGTCAGCCGGAACCGTGTCTCAAGCGTCCCTTCCGGAAACAGTGGAATCCCGCTGCCGAGGACGACCGGCGCGATCGCCAGTTCGAGCTGATCAATCAATTGTAACCGTAAGGCTTCTTGAATCAACTCGCCGCCGCCGACGAGCCAAATCTTGCCGTTGATGGTCGGACTAATCCGGTCAATCAACACATCGAGTGGCTCATTCGTGTAGGTCGCGTATTCGGACTGTTGATCGTTCTGCCGGGTCAACACGTAGTTCTCGAGTCCACTGTACGGATAGTCCTCACTGAGGACCAAGACTTCGTCAAAGGTTTTTCGACCCATGATGACGGCATCGACGTCTTCCATGAACGCCGCGTACCCATTATCACCGTCCCCTTCGACAGCGAACAGCCAATCGAGCGAATCATTTGATCGGGCAATCTTTCCGTCTAAACTGCAGGCGATATATAAAACGGTTTTAGTCATCAATAACTCCTCCTTTTGTTCGAGCTATCTCTAGTCTACGCTATAATTATGACAAAAGATGTCGTAATTAGAGAGGGGATTTTGTATGAAAGGTCGCCATTTGAAACTGATGCGTCTGCTTAATCGGCAACAGCTGTTGACGGCGCGGGAGCTCGCTGAAGCGTGCGGCGTCTCGTTACGGACGATTCAACGGGACGTACTCGAACTTGAAGCAAACGGATATCCGATTTACAGCGAGCGGGGAGCAGAGGGCGGATACCGGGTCCTGCCGAACCGTTTGCTGCCGCCACTTGCCTTACGGGAACAGGAAGCGATCACTTTGTTTTTAATGCTCGACTGGGTCGGTCAAATTCCCGATCTGCCGTTCGGTCCGTTACGGGGGAATCTTGCTGAATGGTATCTCCATGAACTGCCGGCGGATCTTGAAGCGAAGATGGACCGCCTGAAAGGACGGGTCCGTTTTGCTCGACCCGATACGCCGCCGTCTCCGTTGACGCGAGACGTGTTGCGATTATTGGAAGCGGAAGTCAAAGGGGAAATCACTTACCGGACGACAAGCGGACGACGGACGATTTTGATGGATCCAATCGGTTTAACGTTTGAACGCAATCGCTGGTATCTGCTCGCCCAGACTGACCGGGGACTGCGGCAGTACCGGGTCGACCGGATGGAGCAGGTCTTACCGACGACCATTTCGTCCGAACAGCTGACGTTCGAGGAGGCAGAATGTCAGGTGAAGTCAGGTGAACAGGTGACGATCCGACTGGAAATGACGTCACTCGGGGAACGGTTGCTTGAAGGGATTTTACCGCTGAACGCACAGCGGACGTGGTCTGTTCCGGTTACCGAGTTACCGTTTCTCGGACGACAGTTGTTTGGACTGGGCGAAAACGTAAAAGTCCTTGAACCGTCAACACTAAAGGAAGAAATCCTGAAACAGGCAAGGGACCTGCTCGCGTCCTATGATGCCTGAAAAAAGGAATGATTCTCCTATGCCAGCAAGAAATTATGGTACGATAAAACTAGAGAAAAGTGAAAGAATGGAAGTGATTTACTATGGAAACGTTATCATTGATTTTACTGTTACTGGCCTTAATTTTGTTGACGAACGTTATCGGACATTACATCCGTTTTATTCCGACGGCCCTGATTCAAATCATCGTCGGTACGCTCGTTGCTTTATCAATCAAAGAACTGTCGATTGAAGTCGAATCGGAATGGTTTTTACTGTTGTTCATCGCTCCCTTACTGTACAACGACAGCTCGCATTTTCCGCGGGAACAACTGTGGAAGATGCGCGGGGCGATTCTCGGCAACGCCATCGTGCTCGTCTTATTGACGACCGTGATCGGCGGATACTTCATCCACTGGATGTTGCCGGTCATTCCGCTCGCTGCCGCCTTTGCGTTAGCCGCGATTTTATCACCGACTGACCCGGTCGCGGTCAACGGGATCGCAAAACGTGTCCGGCTTCCGGAACCGATTTTAAATCTTGTCCGGGGAGAATCGTTGATTAACGATGCGTCGGGACTCGTCGCCTTTAGTTATGCCGTCACGGCCGTCATGACAGGCTATTTCTCATTACGTGAAGCTTCGTTTGAATTCGTTTATATGTTTGCTGTCGGTGCCGTCGTCGGCCTTGTCATCATCGTCGTGATGAACTGGCTGAAGATCCGGCTCCGCCGGTCAGGAATTGATGACGTCGTCTTTTATGCCCTCCTGCAAATCTTGACGCCGTTCATCATCTTTTTCGTCTCGGAAGAACTGCTTCATGCGTCGGGCGTCATCGCCGTCGTCGCCGGTGGCTTGCTTCATGCCCTGATCAAGGAACGGACGGAGACGTTCTTTGCCCAGGAACAAGTCTTGACGGATAACATTTGGACGATGATTGCCTATATCTTGAACGGGGTCATTTTCTTATTGCTTGGTTTGACATTGCCCGGAGCGACGCAGGCCATCTTCATTGATGACGCCATCAACAACTGGCGCCTACTCGGGTACGTCAGCTTAATCGGTCTTGTCATCCTCGGGATCCGCTTAGTCTGGACACTGTTCTTTAATTGGTTTGATCATCGCTTTCTTCGTAAAGAGGAGCAACGGCCACCTTCGTTCAAGCGCGACTTAATCACGACGCTCGTCGGCGTGCGCGGGACAATCACGATGGTCGGTGTGTTATCGTTGCCGTTTTTGACGGACGCCGGTGTTGCATTCCCGGAACGGTCGTTGATCATCTTCCTCGCGGCGGGCGTCATCATCTTTACGTTAGTGCTCGCGACGATTGCCTTACCGTTGCTGAGTCCAAAAGGCTCGGTCAGCCAAACGGATCTTGACTTGAATGCTCAAAAGCAACGAATGATGTTACGGGCGATTCAGGAAGTCAAACAGGCGACGAATTCCGATAATTCCCCGGTCGCGTTTGACCTGCTGAACGAATACCATGTCATGTTGCGGTTGCTGCGTGCAGAAGAGAAGAGCGAACAGGAACTCAACGTCTACAACGAACAGTTGAAGGAACTGCGCCTTGAAGCCGTCGCGTGGGAAACGGAATTCGTCAAAGCGTTCTTTAAGAACCATGACGTGCCGGATTTACTGAAAAAAGAAACGGTTGCCTCGATTGAACACCGACGCCGGGCGATTCATTCCGAATCGACGGTCCGGCTCTATCAGCCGTTACGGAAGCTGATGCGAAAACGTAAACGGTTCACGTTGTCACCGGATGAGCTGATCCGTCTGACGGAGATGGAACATGCCCTCTATGAACATGTCATCGGCGACATCATCGACCGGCTCGAGACGTGCCGTGACAAGTATCCGACGGAAGTCGTCCAAAGCGTCAAAGGACATTACTTCCGCCTCCGCGGTAAACATACGCAGTGGGCGTCACCGGTCGGCAGTAAGGGCGACGTCGAACAGCAAAAAGAAGAACTGTGCTTACGGGCGATCGAAGTCCAGCGGCAAGAAATTGCCGAAATGTCGAAGGAAGGGGACCTTTCTTCGGAAAAAGAAAAAGAGTTGCGCCGTTTCATCCACTACATCGAAAGCGTCGTTCTCTATGAATATGTCGATTAATTAAAAAAGTCCCGCCTCTGTTGTTTCAGAGGCGGGACTTTTTGGTTTAACCGAGTGACAAGTATTTGACTTCGAGATAATCCTCGATGCCGTAGACGCCGCCTTCACGACCGAGTCCACTTTCTTTGTAGCCGCCGAATGGTGCTTGGGCAGCAGACGGCGCGCCGTCATTCAAGCCGACGATGCCGTACTCGAGTTTTTTACCGAGCAGGAGCGCTTCATCGATCCGTTCAGAAAACGCATACGCCGCAAGACCGTAGGGTGTGTTGTTCGCGCGTTCGATGACTTCGTCAAGTGTCTCGAAGACCGAGATTGGTGCGAGCGGACCAAACGTTTCTTCCTGCATACAAATCATGTCTTCCGTGACGTTCGCGAGAACTGTCGGTGTAACGAAGTAACCGACCGAGTCATCGATCGTACCGCCTGTTAAGATCGTGGCACCTTTCGCAACCGCGTCGTCGATGTGTGCTTTGACTTTCTCGACGGCTTTTGCGTTAATCAAGGGTCCGATCGTTGAATCGGCGTCAAGACCGTTCCCGACTTTTAGTTTGTTCACTTCCGCGACGAACTTCTCCGTGAACGCGTCGAGCACAGAGGCTTGGACGTAAAAGCGGTTCGTTGCGACGCAGGCCTGGCCACCGTTGCGGAATTTCGAGCGGATTGCTTGTGTGACGGCTTTGTCGATGTCCGCGTTTTCCGTGACGATGAACGGTGCATGACCCCCGAGTTCAAGTGATAGTTTTTTCATCGTATCGGCTGCCTGGCGCATGATCAATTTACCGACGGCAGTAGAGCCGGTGAACGTGATTTTGCGAACACGGCGTTCGGCTTGCCAGACACCGCTGATTGTTGCGGCGTCACCTGTCAAGACGTTGATGACACCAGCCGGGATGCCTGCTTCTTCAGCAAGTTCGACGAGGCGAAGAGCTGTGAAAGGTGTTTCTTCCGACGGCTTTAAGACGACCGTACAACCGGCTGCGAGAGCCGGGGCGAGTTTTCGTGTGATCATCGCAGCGGGGAAGTTCCACGGCGTGATCGCAGCGACGACGCCGACCGGTTCTTTTTCGACGAACAGGCGTTTACCCGGAACCGATGCCGGAATTGTTTCCCCGTAAATCCGGCGTGCTTCTTCTGCATACCAGCGGACATATTGATTGCCGTAATCGACTTCACCGAGTGCTTCGACAAACGGTTTCCCTTGTTCGCGTGTCATGATGTCAGCGACTTCGTCGCGGTGTTCATTGATCAGGCGGTACCAGGCATCGATTTTATCGGCACGCGCATCCGCCGTTAAGCTTGACCAGGTGACGAAGGCATCGCTCGCCGCGTCGACTGCCCGTAGAGCGTCATCTGCCGAACTGCTTGGGACATGCCCGAGTAATTCTTTTGTTGCCGGGTTAAAGACCGGAATCGTTTGTTCTGTTTCGTACCATTGTCCGTTCACTACATTTTTTTCAATCATGTGTTGCACCTCCATGTGTTTTCATTACGTCCCTAATTAAACACCCGGAAGGCGCATTTGTGTACTTCCGCTTTGGAGGGGGGACATAACGGAATGGAATGACCTAGGAAAACTACGATTTTCAATAATGGATTGATTCAAGTCAGATTTCGTGAGAAGACACTGAACATTCACTTTAAGCCGATTGCCGAATACCGCCTGAAAAATCCAATATTGTCAGCCCGTTCCGTGTGGTCTGAAGACAACGTGCTACCTGGGAGATCAAGCGTCTGTTTTCGTTGCTTTCCTCGGGCGAGGCGCAAGCCGTTGCTCCTTTGTCCTCACGTACAAGGAGCAGGGTCTTGCCTGCCTCTGAAAAGTGCGCTAAACACGCACTTTTTCCCGTAGGAGTCAACGAAACGTGACGCTCCTTAGGGCATGCCGTGAATGAAATCCAGGCATGCAGGCGGTTTAGCGCGCAATCTGTCTTGCATCGCTTTAAAGACGAGGTGAGATAGGGAAGCGCGAACGGATTGCCTCTCGATATCGCATGTTCAAAGTTTGTTTACACACTGAAGAAACAAGTCCTGTGACTTGTTTCTTTTTAGCTTAGCAGACCGGTCAGTCGCTCACCCCGAAGAAGATATGTCTCCAAGTGAAGCTGCAGCGGATTATATTGTTCTGAATGTTGCCCGGCTTCTTGCAACAAATGTGTCGTCTGTTCGACGAAATGTAAATTGAAGCAGCCCGAGAGCCAAAGCAAGGAAGCCAGTCGCGGATCATCTTCCGGCACGAGAACGGTCTGGGAGTTGTAGTGGGAAAGTAAACTTTTCGCTAAATGACCGGACACATCATGCGACGCGATGCCTTCTGTCCGGGTATACCATTTGATCAGCCAGGCCAAATTTTGCACGCGGTCCGTTGCGCCGATATGTTCATGGTCGACAATTCCGACGATTTGTTGAGTGGTGTCCCATAAGACGTTGAGCGAATTCAAGTCGGTCGAGATGACCGATTGAGAAGAAGAATGATTGGTAGGTCTCGCGGTATCGATCTTTTGTTGGACAAGACTCAGATACTCCTGAAACGAATCCCGGACCGATTCCGGCATCGATGAAAACGAAAGCTCTTGCAAATCATGGAACCAACGCTGATAGGCCACCGTATGGTCGACGAATGGAAAGTGAAACCCTTGATAGTTGCGTGACAAATCATGCACTTGACGGGCTAATGTTCCAATTTGAGCAGCGGAATGCATCGTATTGACAGTCACGTGATGACCGTCAAGCCAGTGAAATAGGCAACATGTCCACTCCTTTCCGGTTGAATCGCGGATTGTCGTGAAAAGTCCCTCATGTATTGGTTGCACGCGTTTCATGAACGGGATGCCATTTGCCCGCAAATAATCGGTATATCGCAACTGTTCTGTAAGTAAATCCGGTGTAGAGTGGGACAGGGCAGATTCGGCATAACGCTGTTCTGGTAACAGACGAATCGAATAGGATTGACCATCAATCAAGATTTTGTAGTGTTTATCGCCATGTTTGCCGTGTGTCGTTAATGTGTTAGGGTGGACTTCCAGTGAGTGAAAAACGAGACCGAAACTTTTGACTGCTTGTTCGATCAAGGGGTAATCGTTTCTTGGATACATACATGCTTAGTCCTTTCTGCGGACAGTTGGTGCAGATGTGGAATGTTCATCTGAAAGCTGAAACGATGCCGGTTGCGTTCCATCCCGATCCGTAAAGCCGTAGTCACGGGCGAGGTCAGACACGAACAAGGCTTGACCGGTCCGGTGCATCACGGTCGAATCACTCATGAGTGCGGCGACGGCCCGGCCGACGTAAGCGGTTGTTTCGGTCGCATCACTGCCGAATCCTGCGTCCACGACTCGTTCGGTCCGCATGAAACCGGGACACAGGGCGACGGCAGCGATTCGAGACGCTTGAAGTTCCTGACCCATGACAACCGTCATCCGGTTGATCGACTGCATCGCCAAATCATAATACAGGTTTCCGGCGGCTTGATTCGGACTGAACGACGTCAAGTTGACAATCAATGCTGCCGGACTTTGTTCAAGCAACGGAACAGCGGCCCGTGTCGTCAGCAAATAGGCTTTTGGTCCAGCGACCATCATCGCGTCCCAGTGTTCCGGCGGACGTTCCCAAAACCGTTTGCCCTGTCCGGGAGGAAGCGAAGCTTCCGAACCACCGAACACACTGTTGACGAGCAGATCAATCCGACCGTGTTGCGCTTGAATCTGTTGAAACAATCGGGCAACATCATCCGGATCCGTATGGTCACAGCGGACCGCAATTCCGTGGCCACCGCGAGCCGTGACACCGGCGGCCGTCTCTTCAATCGTTTCCGGACGATTGTCGGTCGTCCCGTTCTGTGTACTGCGCCCGGTCACATAAACCGTTGCCCCGGTTTGCCCGAGTTCGTAAGCAATCCCGCGTCCGGCGCCGCGTGACGCACCGGTGACGACTGCGATTTTTCCAATCCATGCTTTCATGAAGTCCTCCGATCAAATATGTAATACATCAAACAGGGACTTTCCATGACGCTCGGAAGTCCCTGTTGCTTCGTTGTACTTAAAATCCTTTAATCGTCATCCCGCCGTCGACGAACAGTGTCTGACCGGTGATGTACGATCCGGCATCGGACGCGAGGAAGACCGTCGGACCGACGAGTTCCGTCAGTTCACCGACCCGACCGAGCGGTGTCACGTCGACGATGTCTTTTAAGTACGCCGGATCGGCCAGTAACGGCTCCGTCAGCGGCGTCTTGAAATACCACGGACCAATCGCGTTGACGCGGATATTTTTCGGACCCCATTCGAGGGCGAGGACTTTCGTCATCTGAATCAAGGCCGCCTTCGTCGTCGCATAGACGACACCGGTCCGCAAAGCGACGTGACCTGCGACCGAGGCGATGTTGATGATGTTGCCACCCGTGTCCTGCATCCGGCGTCCGACTTCCTGCGAAAACAGGAAGGCCGACTTTAAGTTCGTCTGTTGAATCGTCTCCCATTCGTCTTCCGTGACGTCGAGCGCTTTCGAGCGGATGTTCATCCCGGCATTGTTGACGAGCGTATCGATCCGGTCGACGAGCGTATAGGCTTTTTCGATCGTCGCGACGACTTGCGTCCGGTCGGTCACGTCACACGTCAGGACGAACGCCTGTCGTCCGAGTGCTTCAATCCGGCTTGCCGTCTCCCGTAAATCCGCTTCCGTCCGGGCGACGAGAATGACGTCAGCACCAGCTTCTGCCATCCCGATGGCAAGCGCCCGTCCGATGCCGCGTCCGGCTCCGGTCACGAGGGCTGTTGTTTGATCAAGTCGAAACGTCGGTAAGTACATCTAGCCACATCCTATCTTAAAAAAGTCTGTCTTTACTGTACGTCTAAATTGACTGAAAAGAAAGAAAAATGCTGTAAGTACTTAATTTTAATGTTATTATTTGGGAAAAAAGGAGGGGTGAGATGAAACGGAAAGTAGGGATAGCTATTTTGGTCGTTTGTTTTTTAGCAGCCTCTTTTCAAGTCTTCGGGCAGTATCTCTACACGACATATATTCATGAACCGGCTGACTATGCGTTTAAGTACGACATCAAACCACGTAAGCCACTCGGCTCACCAGATTTGAGGGGGCAACCTTTTCCCGCTGGTCCGATGCCTCATTTTGTTGATGTGACATTTCCGAAAGCACTCGCTTCAGTCGGCGCCATCGTGACGATCGGGTTGTTGATTTTACTGGCGTCTATGTTGAAGAGGAAACGGAACAAACGAACGGTAAAACAAAGTGGTGATACCTCTTTTGAAGAGGAGCTGAACATCTTACAAAAACCGTCAACGTCGCCGAGTAATGATACACATTCTTACCAATCAAACAATGTCTCTGAAGTCCGTCGATTGATTCAGATATTTGACCAGCGCCTTCCCGCTTCATCTAGGCGTCGACCGGAAGAGACGATGAAGGAATGGTTAGAGCGGATCGGGCTGACAGTTGATCCGGTGCTCTATCATCTCGTACGGTACGGGGAACAGGATGAGACATTATTTAAACAGGCAGACGTCGATATACTACGGCAACAGTTGCGGCGTCATCCAGGAAATTAACGCACGGTACTGTGCGTGGTGACAGCTTATTATGGTAGGAGGCAGACAAATGGTGAAGCAACGATGGGTAAGTCTTGTTTTGGTAGTCGTTCTTGTCGGATGTGGAAAAAGTTATCCGATTGAACAAGCAATCGAAAATGGTGATATTGTAACGACGCCAAGTCGTGAGAATGTGGAACGGTTCCAGACATTTTTGAACCAAGTCAATCAAAAAGGCGAGGACAGCATCCGGATCACTTCCTACACGACAGAAGGTGACCCGATTATTCAGGACGTCACGTATGACGGAAAACAGTTCAGTTATTCACTTGATTCGTCGCAAGATGAGTTCGGTAACCAAGCGGACGACCGGGACGGGGAAAGCTGTCAGGCGTTGAAAAAAGACCAAACAGACGAAACGCACGTCTATCTGTTGACGGATTGTGCCGAAGGAGAAGATCATCCGTTACTCGAAGCGACAGCAGCAGAACTCGGAAAGTAAATCAGCCTTCCGGAATCGCTTCATACAAGTACGCTTGATTTTTTTCAAAAATGTAGAGAACCCCTGTCGTGTCGCCCCGGTACAGTTTCGTTCCTGCCGGCCAGTCTGTCGCCATCCCTTCCGCTAAGGGCTCGTTTGCGGTCAATTGTTTCGTGACGGTCGCAAACGATTTGACGTCTGCCTGTGTAAGCGTCACGGGTGCATCGGATAGCTGGTAAACACGGTCTTTGATTCGGATTAAGTCGGCATCTTTGTTTTGACGGGCTTCTGCGGCGATTGTATCAGTCGTCGAAACACGTGTCGTGTCGTCGGAACAGCCGCTTAACGGGATGAGACTGACTGCGAGGGCAAGTGAGAGAATACGTTTCATAAAGTGATACCTCGTTTCTTTAGTGTAGGTGATTGGTAAAATACTTTATATATGTCGTTAATTACGATATAATCGCCTCATGCGATATATATAAGGGGGATATTGATGACGATTCATGAAGATTTTGCTAGACTCTATTACCATCTTCATCCGCAATGGAAAGAAAATTTGTCACATCAAAGCGTGCGTATTTTGCAGATGATTCAGATGACGGCACCGATTACGGTTAAACAGGTCGCTGAAAAATTTGCCCTTTCACCGAATACGGCGTCGGAACATATTAAAAAGCTGGAACAACTCGGTTATATCGAAAAAAATCGTGCTTCAGACGATCAACGGGTGGTTCATGTGAGTCTAACGAATGAAGGGTTACGCGCAGTTCGGTCACATACAGAACTCGACGTCGATCGTGTCGTGCACGTACTCCGTCAGTTATCGGCTGACGAACAACAGTCGATTCAGCAGTCATTTCGGTTACTTCGGGAGACGGCAGATGACTGCTTTTCTGATTAAGGTGCTTTCAAGCGCAGTCGTCATCGGGATCGTGACAGAAGTGGCACGCCGTTCGGTGACATATGGTGGTGTGATCGCAGCACTTCCACTCGTCAGCCTGCTCAGTCTGATTTGGTTGGTTCAACAAGGACAGTCTAAAACGGAAGTGACGATGTTCGTTAAAAGTGTACTCTATGGATTGCCGGCAACATTTTTTCTGGTGCTGATCTTATACATATTACTCAATCAAGGGGTGTCCATATTCATCAGCGTGTTACTGGCTGGTGGATGTTGGTGGATTTTTTGGACGATTCAGCAGCAAGTCGGACTTTTTATTGGCCGGCTGTAAAATAAACGTAGCAGAACGATGTCTCAAAAAGAAGATGCTTTTTTTATCCCGAAATATAAATTCAGTCACATCCGCATGCAAGAATTGCCGTTAAAACGCGTCACGTTTGAAAATCTGACTGCCCGGCAACTGGAGCGGATTCTTCGGACACAACTGTTTACCCGCTTCAGCGGTTCCGTGTTCATGACCGATTACACGACGTTTGAACAGGAAATTACGTCGGATGCGTTGCCTGACTTACATACGCTTCATCAGTCGATGTTGCCACTCGGCTGTTACACGGAAGACGGACTGCAATTTCTCTACAATCCTTACATGCGTTCGTATTGGACGACGGAGCCGGCGGGCGAACTGTTTGAAGAAGCGATGGGAAATAACAAGACTGTGACCGGGGACTTTTATTTCGATCAAGGTGCAGAATTCCTGAGTCCCGATGCGATTGATTTACAAGTGGAAGAAACATACGGAATCGATCCGGAGGCAAACTGGGTGACGATTGATTTGCCATATTCCGTCGATGGTGTGCCGTCCGCCTTACCGCAATTGGTGAAGGAACTGGCGATGCAGGAATTCGTCATCTCGTGCAGCAAAGCGAATCAGCGTCAGTATGAACAGTTCGTCCAAAGTTACGGCGTGTCCTATACACTCATTCCGCGTCCGACCAAACGTTGGTTTCGAAAAGGATACAAGTTGAAGCATCACGATATGGAAATCAATCTTTGTGACGCGTCAGAGCAGATGATTTCTGATTTTCTTCATTTGATTGAGTCGCCGTTTTTTCAGGAGCTGTGTCATTTCAAGAAAACGGTCGCGGGTCGGCGTGTTTTTCTGTTCTTCAACAACATGCGTGTCGAGTTCGAGCAGGCGTTACTGTGTGCAGATACAAGCAAAGCGCGGAACTCAAGCGCCGTCACGCCTGATTAATTCGCGTCATGGCGTCTTTCGGTATTGCTGTCAAAGATACGTTCAAAACAACTCAATCAATCGCTGCATCGTATCCGAAAACGAACGGACAGGTGTGTAGCCGAGCGTCCTAATTTTATCCGTTGTGTAGAGAGGGCATTCAACCGGTCGGTCCGGCATCTGATAGGGTTTACCGGACGCCTTTATCAGTTGCATCCGAAATTCGGTCTCGGGGATGTTGGCGTCGACTGCATGAAAGATATCTCCCGGTGTTGCGCGCCGGACGGCAAGGTGAACCATCTCCGCCAAATTATCGGCGTGAACCCAGTTGACCACATCGTCCGGATGGACCCACGTGACGACTTTTGTTTCCTGCATCCGTTTGACTTGCCGGTCGCCCCAGTAAGAATTTTCTTCGGCGCAGATCGCACCGGGACGGAGGATGATGACGTCAAGCCCGTCAGCCGCATACTGTTGTAAAATCCGTTCGGACCGTACCTTCGTCAAGATGTACGGTGCCGGATGATCGTCGCTCAGTGGCGTCGCTTCCGTTATGAGACCGCCCGCCGGTTCGCCGTAAACGGAAGTCGTCGAGATATGGAGGAACAAGGCGTGCGCGGCAAGCGCGGCAGCCGCGAGGTATTCGACTCCGGTGACGTTCGCTGCTACCGCAAGCTCGATGTCGTCCCCGAGGTAAGCAGCACAGTGGACGACGATGTCGATGTCCTGCATCGCTGTTTCAAGCGCTACGGCGTCCGTCAAGTCACCGAACGCGGGCGTAATCCCAAATTGTTTGCAACGGTCGGCTTGTCCTTCGCTTCGAACGAGTCCGCGGACTTCAATTGCTTCTTCTATAAAACGGCGGGCGATCCGTGGGCCAAGTGTTCCGCTGATTCCGGTGACGAGAATTCGTTTTCCTGTAATCTCCATAAGGATGACCTTCTTTCTGTCGTTAATTGCCGTGCTCAATCGTTTCGACAAGCGGCTCCTGATCCGTCCGATAGTCAAAACGGATGACGTCATGTTTCTTTAAAACGGATCGGTTGTCCCGCTTGCCATAAATCCGTGTTTTCCGGTCAACCGTGACTTCCGTCAACGCATAGGAGGCGTCCGGGTCCTGTTCGTCCGGTCCTAAAGAAATCTGGTCTCCTTGTATGTCGACGATGACATAGGCGTCGTCTGCCGAACAGGCACATAAAACGAATGACGTCAGGCAACTAACCAACAAGAACTGGATTTTGTATTTCAAGGATTCCACCTACACTTTCTTTAGCTAAGAAATGGCATCACGTTAAATTTTGCTCCGTATGCATAGGACGCTCACTACAGGAGGAGACAGATGAGTCGATTCGTAAAAGGTATGTTATTCGGTTTTGGATTAATTCTCGGAACTACTATAATACTCGGAGTCCTCTTCATCCGGTCGATGCAACCAGACGAGGAGCAGGAAAAAATCGTCAAACGCCAAGCGGAAGCTTATCTGGAACAACATTATGAAGAGGCCGAAGTTGTAGATGTCTACTTTGACAACATGGGGAATCATGTAGCATTTGATTACGCGGCGCAAGTCATCGATCGCAAAACAGGCATTGAGTTTTTAGTCTATCTCGATCAGTCGACAAATAAAGTTGTGGATACCTATTACGTCGAACAGTGGACAGCCGACGTGGTCGCGGTCATCCAGCCGTCAGTTGGAGCGGTGTTCGGGAACGATGCGGATTATCTTGTCCATTTTGATGAAGAAAGCGTGATGGCGTTAAATCTTCAGCCGGGTGCCGAGGTGGATTATCGTGATACGAAAATTCCACCGACAATCAGTATCACCCTTCACCGCAAGCAACAAACGACTGACAAAAAGCGTTTAAACAACTTGAGTACAACACTGCAGTCAAACAACTACCTCCTGCATGGCACGATTCAAGTCGAATATGTGGATGAAGATGGTGAGGTATTTGAAGGCGGGGAAGAATTGAAAGCAGTGTTTTAAAATGTTACTTCAAAACAGTCCAGGCATCATACGTTTCTGCCTCAATCCCTAACTGTGCCGACCGGATCCAGTCAAAGGCTTTGAGGACGAGCGGTGATGCATTGTCAGGCGTCACGTCCTGTTCCGAGACCCAGACAGCCCCGAGCGAGTCCTGTCCGTCGAACTGTTCCGGGACCGTGATGGCACCGCCGATTGCCTTGACGGTGTAGTAGACGGCGATGTGGTGGACGTCGGTGAAATTTCGCCAAAGCCACGGCAGTTTGAAGTCAATCACGCCGATGTTTTGGAGGAGTTCGATTTCGAGACCCGTCTCCTCGCGGAATTCGCGGCGCATCGCATCGGCTAACACTTCACCGTCTTCGAGGCTGCCTCCCGGGAGGTCATAGCGGTTGATATACGGACCGCCATTTTTGTTGATGACTAATAATTGATGGTCCTTTACGAGCAGGCCATAGACGCCAAACGCGCGATGGCAGGTGGTTACTGACATATGTAACGACTCCTTTTTCAGTTGATAGTGTGCTGCAAGATGGTGATCAGGGAATGGAACAGACCTATGAGATAGTCGATTCCCAAGAACAGGATCCAGACGGCAAGCGGGATTTCAAGACTCATCAATGCCTGCGTCCATCGGTACGTCGCTTGTCTTTTTCGTAAATAACAATCGACCGTAAAGAACAGGACGGCAGCAATCACGCTGAGGAAAGCGATAAGTGGGTTGAGGACAAGAAAAACGAGACCGAACGATACATGGAGTATGCTGGAAAGAACGACTTCTTTTGCATTCTTTGCTTGGTTTCGGTAGATGAATCGACTGAGTGTCTCACTCAAAATCGATGTCGTCCCACCATAAAGGAAGATGACCGGAAAGCTGTACATCAAATAGGCAGGAATACTGATGATCACGGTCGAGAGATAGCGCAGGATTGAATAACCGATATCAGCACTCGGATCCGGTACGAACAGTCCGAGTACGATCGCAAACAGTGAACCTGCAAGTGAGGCGGCGATGATTTTGCGGTAAAAGACTAGAATCACGTCCATTTCTTGAGGCTGCGTGTATTCAAATGAATGAATGTCCGAGTATACTAGCGATATAGGAGGTTGATGCAAATTGAAGAAAAATTATACAGTCATATTTCTCCTGCTGTATGCTGCCGTCATCATGGGGGGACTTGGACTGAGTAACCTGTTTGACTCCGCGATGCTCGTCGGCGCTGGTTTAGGAACGCTCTTCCTGCTGTGTGCACTATTATTTCTCGGAAAAAAGCAAAAGGGACCGAAGATACAGTAATTTCTAGCGTTGTGTCTTTTTTTAGCAGACGGGATGTTTCAATCAGTCATGGAACGGATCTCACAACAGCGACGGGCTAAATCAATTGCTTTTCGTTTAATAAACATGAATGTTCCTGACTTGAGCGATGATGAGGCACGGCATTCTATATGATTATAATTATAAAATATAGGAAAAGGAAGGAATAATTGGATTTATTAACGAGGGATAATGTACTAAAAGAAAAAGTGAGATGATGCAGAACGGAGGACACTAGATGTTTGCGAGAATCAAAAATCCACAACAAGATCGCCTGGCGACAAACGTAACGATTACCGGAATGCTCCTTTTTATAGTCACGCAGTGGTTTTTTGTCCTGTACGTGACAATGTTCGTCCTGTACGTGTTCAGTTTTCGGGACACGTCGAAAAATCCGTTGTCTAAAACCATCGCTGTCAATACGACGGGCCTCCTGTTATTATGGCTGCTCGTGTTTTTGTTGCAACAATTCTTGAGATGAAGAAGGGATAACATGAACATACTACTGACGAGCTGTACCGCGAAAGACATAGAAGCACTCTATGCCTTTGAAACCGAAAACCGTCTCTACTTCGAACAATCGATTCCTTCACGGGGCGACGCCTATTACTTGCCGGAGACGTTCAAGGAACGGCACGCGGCGCTCCTGCAGGAACAGCAAGACGGCAGTTCGTTCTTTTACCTGATCAAGGACGAAGTCGGAACAATTCTCGGTCGGATCAATCTGGTCGACCGGAACCAAATCGAAAAAACTGCTCAACTCGGCTACCGGATCGGACAAATACATGCGGGAAAAGGAATCGCCAAAGAAGCCGTCCGCTTGCTACTCGAACAATGTCGGGAACACGACATTGATGAAGTCCAGGCCAAAACGACGGATGCAAACATCGCTTCACAAAAAATATTGGCGCATAACCGATTTGAGCGTACAGACAAGAAAGAAGAAGTGGAATTCAACAGTCAACGGATACAGTTGATGCATTACAGCTGGAGACGGTAAGGTGTTGTTAGCAAATTTTCCCATTGAGCGGAGTCATTTTTTTGGGGGAGTAAGTGGTCGCTCAGTCTTAGTTTCGCTTTACCTATTCGAATAATACAATTTAATAAGGCAGTTATCTTGTTTTAAATGGAATATGTTGTAGTGATTAAGTTAAAAAATACCATCTGTTCATGGGGGGAGTAAGGAATGACTGTACGGAAAAATATCGTCTATAACGTCTTATTCAATGAGACGCGGGATCAGCTGTTGATGGTCAAAAACATCGGCCCGTCGTATTCGTACTACACGCTACCGGGCGGGACGGTCGAAGCAGGTGAAACCTTACCGGAAGCAGCGATTCGCGAAGCGAAGGAAGAGACCGGTTTTGACGTCGAAGTCGGAGACTTGTTACACGTCAGTGAAGCGTTTTTCCCGCAAGTCGACGAACACTGCCTGTTCTTCTTTTTCACATCGGAAATCGTCGGTGGTGTCATCGGGACCGTCTTCCCGGATGAAATCGAAGACATCACATGGGTTGCGATTCCGGACGCCGTCCGCTACATGCAGCTCGAGCCGGAGTATGAACACATCTTGACGAAACAACAAACGGTGCCGTATATCTTCAATGGGCAAATCACACATTAAGACGGGAGTGTAATCGATGCGAATCATCGAAACAACGGACGTCGACGTCCTGGCACGACTCAACCGGTACGTCCATGAGCCGCATGTGCGTCAGCAGCCGCATCATTTTAAGCCGTACGACGTTGATGCCGTCCGTGCCTTTTTTACGAAAATCGCCGGGGAAGCGCTGTATCAGTTCCTGGTCCTTGAAGTGGAGGATGAAGCAATCGGTTACGCGTGGATTGAGTACGTCAGACGTGCTGAGAGTGCATTTAAGTTTGCTGAGGCGAAAGTCCGTGTCCATCACCTCTGTATCATGGATACGAAACAGCAGAACGGCTACGGTCGCCTGTTGCTCGAAGACATTGAACGGCGGGCACGTGAGCAGGGAATACATAAGGTTGAACTGGATTACTGGATGAGCAACGACGGGGTCGAGGTCTTCTACGAGCGAATCGGTTTTGAAAAAACGCGGCAGGTCGTCGCGAAATCGCTTGATTACTAATAGGAAGAAGGATCTAGGAACGGATAATATAGAATTGAATTTTATTTTTGGATTGTTGCGTATTGCGGTACTCGTCATGGCGATTCCGTCAATGGTGTACGCGCTGTATCTGTTACGCAAGATTGCAAATAAATAAGAAACCCCTTGTTTCCGTCAGGGAGACAAGGGGTTTTTCTGTTAAATAAGGGACTTGAGCGAGTAAGTCAACTGAAATCAGGGTATTTTTTTTTAAGAGCGACGTGTCAGGAAAGCCTTAGAACTAGGAGGGATTGGATGTACTTTCTATTCATCGGCTATTACGATGCAGAAAAGATGAATCAGTCCTCGCAAGAAGAGCTCGATGCCGTCATGGAACGCTGCAATCCACCATTGGAACAGTTTTTTAAGCAGACGCGTGTCTTGCAGGAGTGGCACCCGGGAGCGGACACGAAACAAGCCAGATTGTCAGGTGGTCAGATTGAACGGCAGGATGGACCGGATACGCGTAAAGCGGAGCAAATCGGCAGCCTGATCCTTTTTGAAGCGGATGATTTGGAGCAGGCCGTCGACTTGGCGCTGCTCCATCCGACGACGCAACTTGCGGAAGCGGAACAGTACGGCTGGCGGATGGAAGTGCGGCCGCTGCTTGATGTCAAGGATGCTTAAGGTCAAATTAGCCACTTGCCGGGTTATATGTAAAAACAAAGCTCGACTTCCCGAAGCACAACGGGAACTCGAGCTTTGTTTTCGTATAGTGGATCATCCGTTTTAGTCATGACCAATCAAACCGAGCAATGTCTTGTGATGCGTCGCGTCACGCGTCAGAAGCGATAATTCACGTTTGACATCGAACCCTGTAATCGGCAATGTCCGGATTTCCGGGGGAAGCCCGTCCTGGAAAATCTCCGGTAAGATGGCAATCCCGAGCTTAGCACGGATGAAACCGAGCACGCTTGACCCGAACTCCATTTCGGAAGCAGCCGTATAAGTGGCACCGCGCGCCTGGAACGCCGTCTTTAAGATGTTCGTCGAGTCGCAGTCGGTCGGTAACGACAGAAACGAAGCAGCCTCAATCTGGTCGAACCGGACGTCGTCGCACCCCGTAAACCGTTCATCTTCACGGTGGAAATAGAGTAAAAACTGTTCCGTATAAAGATGCGTCGACGGATACGGATGGTCGATTTTCCGGTCGTCGAGCAGGACACCGTCGTAATGGTGTTGCTCGAGTCCTGCCATCAATTCGACATACGTATGGGCCGTCTTGATTTTGAGTTCCGGACCGTTTGCCGACGGATGGAGCGCCAAGTGTTGCGGCAAGTAGGACATCGCGACACTCGGCCATGACCCGAGTGTGAACTTAACCTGACCCTGCAATTGGTCGATTTGCCGTTGCATGTCGCTCAGTTGCGACAAAATCTGTAAGGCTTGAGCATAAACGATTTCGCCGGCTGGCGTCAAAGCGACCCCCGTCGCCGAGCGGTGAAAGACGTTTGTACCGAGATCGTGTTCTAAATTCTTAATCTGTTTACTGAGTGCCGGTTGTGTCAGATGTAACAGCTCACTCGCTTTCGTCAAACTTTTTGTTTCAGCCGTCATCTGAAATGCTTCCAACCATTCCGTTTTCATTGAAATCCCACGCTTTCTTCGTCGTTCACTGTGATTGACGATACAGCAGAACCGCTCGTGGCGACAATCAATTCGCTCAAATTTATATATTCCTCTTTTGGAATATTCCTTTTTGGGTATATAGAAGATATAGAAGAGGTGACAGCCATGACAGAACCGATGTTACAGATCATCGTCGCCTTAGCAGACGCAAACCGTCTTGCGATCGTCGACTTGTTGAAACGGGGACCGTTGACGGTCGGAGAGATTGCGGAGCGATTGAGTTTAAATCAACCGCAAGTCTCGAAGCACTTGCGGACGCTACATGATGCTGAGATCGTTCAGGTAAAACCGCTCGGTAATCGGCGGATCTATCATTTGCGTCCGGAAACTTTTTTTAAGCTGACGGCGTGGAGCCAATCATTCGAACAACAAGTCGAGGAACGGATGTTACGCCTTGAATCGTATCTTTTAGAGCTGCAGGAAAAACCAACTGAAGGAGTGACGGATGATGACTGAAAAGTTGAAAACGACGCTTGACGGATCAACCTTAATCATGGAGTGGACGTTTGATGCACCGCGTGACCTGGTCTTTTCTGCTTTCACAGAAAAAGATCACCTCGAGGCATGGTGGGGACCAGCCGGCTGGGAGACGGAAATCAAGCAGTTCGAGTTCGTCCCGAACGGCATTTGGCATTACTGCATGCGGTGTCAGGATCCGGCACAAGGAGACTTTTACGGGATGGAGTCATGGGGGAAAGCAATCTTCCGGAGTATCGACGCCCCGGTCCGTTATGCCCATGCCGATTATTTTTCCGACGAGGCAGGAACGATTTCTGAAACCTTACCAGGAAGCGAAAATGAGACGACATTCGAAGCGCTTGACGGAAAGACGCGGGTCATCTTCCGGTCTGATTTCGGGTCAGCGGAAGCCGTCCGTCAAGTTCTTGAGATGGGAATGAAAGAAGGGTTCACGTCACAATTAGAACGGCTTGACCACTGGTTAGCTGTCAACGTAAACACATGATAAGTCGAAGAAGGACGATCCTCGAGCGGGATGGTCCTTTTTTTACGGTCGTCACGCTTCGAAATCATGAGCTTCATAATACCGGACGGCTTCCCGCCAACTCGAAAACCGTTCAATCAATAATGTTAATGAAGGCGCATGGTGTTCGCGCGCCCACCGTGCATACGTCTGACTCGTCAAACGATCACCTAGTTCGTCCGCGGCTTGCCGTAATCCATTGAGACAGTCTTCGTTCGTAAAACAGCCGTTTGAGGACAAAGCAAACTGTTCCAACGCATTTTT
This sequence comes from Exiguobacterium sp. s127, assembly GCF_018618695.1. Lineage (NCBI taxonomy): Bacteria > Bacillati > Bacillota > Bacilli > Caryophanales > Exiguobacterium > Exiguobacterium sp. s127. The sequence continues at coordinate 37,562 of NZ_JACSMO010000010.1, forward strand.
CCACGTCCCGTAATGGCGGATGATCGTATTGCTGCTGACCATGCGACGCTCGGTCTCGCGTAAGTCGGAATAGCGTTTAATCGTCACGCGCGTTCCGTATGTTTCGACGTAATGAGCGATGCTTTGTTCCACCGTCCAGCGCTTTTTTGGTCCTGTTCCTGGTTTTGGTCGGTTCAATGTCGACAGTTCTGCCGGTGTCAGTTGTCCTTCCGTGATGACACCCGCTTCCTGCAATAAATTCGTCCAAGAGTCAAAACGCTGTTCGAGTTCTTCGAGTGGCGGATAGGGAAGATAGGCAGCGAGCTTTTGATAATGTGCTGCTCTCATCGGCTCTGGGTGAATATGATGGAGTCCTTGAATCAAGCGGATAATTTTTTGATAGTCCGTCAAATCGGGTTGAAGTGCGTGAGTGGTCTTTCGCATAGCGGAGTCTCCCTTAAAGTGGTGAAAAACTTAAATCTAGTGTAGCAGTTCGTCACGGGTTCGTTAACTAACAAAACCGTAAGATAAGGAAATAATTAATCAACGACTACGATAAGCCGATCCTCCATATGATTTTGTTCTAGAAAAGAAAAAAGTGTGTTGAAAGCGTTTAATATCTGGAAAATGAACCGATACTAGGGAGGGAACGAATGACTGGGGGAATGGATGATGAAATGGTGGTCAGCGAACCGACAAGGAAACGACTTTGAGAAAGCACGTGCGTCGGTCGCAAGCGAAGTCGAGCTCGAACTCGGGACAGATTTAGTGAAACAACTCCGATTGATTGATTTAACGGTCGAGGATTTACAAAACGTCCGGGTCATCCGTGATGACGTTAAAGACTGGATGCCACAGATGGTCGATGCCTTTTATGCAGAACTCGTCCGTGTGCCGGAACTCAAGCAACTGATTGAACGGCACTCGACACTTGAGCGGTTAAAAGGGACGCTTGCGACGCACATTTTACAAATGTTCGAAGGTAAAGTGACGACAGATTATATTGCGGTACGGCAACGGATTGCCATGCGTCATGTTCAGATCGGCCTACATAATAAGTGGTACATCGCCGCTTTTCAGAATGTATTAAACGTCTTTAGCGGACACGTCGAACGAAGTACTTGGCCGGAGCTCGAAAAGATGAAAATGTTGCGTTCTGTCGGGAAGTTATTCAATCTCGAACAACAAATCGTTTTGACGATGTATGAAGCGACTGTCGACGAGGAACGTCAAGGTGTGCTGGAGACGAAACAACGCGTCGGTGCCGCCGTCCAAAAATCAACCGAGGAACTGGCGGCGATGAGTGAAGAATCGTCAGCGAGTTTCCAGGAGATGGAGCGGCATGCGAACAACGTTTCGATGACGACGGAGAAAATCTCAAGTCAGTTGGCAGAAGCCGTCAAAGAGGCGGAAGATGGTGTCAAGTTGGTCGAAGCAGAGACACAACGCTTCGAAGCCGTCGTCACGGACATGAAGGCGACGACGGAACAGGTCGCCCAGCTCGCCTTCTTGTCGCAAGAAATCGAGCGGATCGCCGCGATGGTAACAGCAATTTCCGATCAGACGAATTTACTGAGTCTGAATGCTTCGATCGAAGCGGCACGCGCCGGCGAGATGGGGCGCGGTTTTACCGTCGTTGCCCAGGAAATCCGCAAGTTAGCGGAAGAAAGCAAACGGTCAGCCGCGGAAGCGTCCGATATCGCGCAGGAAATCACGTCGAAAATGATGACGGTCTCGAGTCAGATGGCGGGAACGGAACAGTCAGTCACGCAGACGACGAATGAAATGGCGCGTGTCGTCTCGGCCTTCACGATGATTTCGAATCAGACGATCCATGTCTCAAAACAACTCGTCGACTTGTCGAGCGATACCCAGGATGTCGCCGGCACAATCGAAGGAATGCGGACCGTCGCAGAATCAATTGCCGAGACGGCGGATGACCTGCAGGAAGTCGCAACGACGTTATGACGGAAGTTGCGAACTAAAAGGCGTAGCTCCCGCTTCGGAACTACGCCTTACGTCTATAAAAGAGTAGCAATCAGGTGACTTCGGTATCGTGCCGGAGTCGCTTTTTTAGTGCGCTTGCATAGGTGTTTCACCACGATGCGGTGCTCAGCGAATCGTTTTTAAGGCCGTCGCCCACGGGATGACCTGGTCAAGCATCTGGTTCACGGAAGTTTCCTGGACGGATGCCGCCTTTAACACAGCTCCATTTTCAAAATCCGTGAACAATGATAAAGCGGGGTGGACCCGGACATCGGCAACCATCAATTCACCTAAGATGCCGCGCAAATGTTCTGCCGCACGCGCACCGCCGACTGAGCCGTAGGAGACGATTCCTGCCGCTTTGTTATGCCACTCGACCCGGAGGTAATCAAGGGCATTTTTTAAGGAAGCGGAGATTGAGTGGTTGTACTCCTGGGTGATGAAGACAAACCCATCTTGCGCCGCAATTGCTTCAGACCAGGCGGCTGCTCCTGTTGCGTCGCCGTCCTTTTCACCAAGCAGCGGTAATTTGTACTCGGCGATGTCGATGATCGTATAGTTGGCGTCGCCGCGTTGGTCGGCCAGTTGTTTGACCCAGCTGCCTACCTGCGGACTTAAACGGCCTTCCCGTGTTGAGCCTAAGATGATGCCGATGTTTAATTTTGTCATGATCGTTTCCTCCTCTTGAAGTAGTGTTTCCTTCTTAAAGATATTCTTTTTCAATCGTCCGTGTGCTTCGGACGGTATCGATCGGACGGACCATTTGTTCAATCTGTTGCCGTTGGGATTCGAGGAATGGTGGCAAGGATAACTTTTCTCCGACCGTTTCGTACGGCTCATCGCCTAGGAAGCCGGGACCGTCTGTCGCCCATTCGAACAAGACACCGCGGGCGACCCGCGCATAAAGCGATTCGAAGAAGAACCGGTCGACGTAGCCCGATGTGTTGAATTGTAACTGGTGCATCCGCTCAATCCATTCAGTTAACGCAGCCGTGTCTTCGACGCGGAACGCGACGTGGTGGACGGTGCCGAACCCTTGACGTCCACTCGGCAGTAACAGGTTATGCTCGACGATGACCTGGGCACCGTTTCCGCCTTGACCCATCTCAAACAGATGCAGGGAACCGGCTTGATCGATTTCCCGCATCAGCATCGCTTTTTCCAAGACGTCTTTTAACCGGTCGAATTCCGCGATCCGGATGTGAATCGGACCTAAACCGGTAATCGCGAATTCTAATGGAACGGGACCGTTTTGCCAAGGCGTTCCGGAGACGATGCCTTCGTTCAACTCGTCTGAAATCAGCATGTACTGCTGGTCATCAAAATCGACGAACGAGAGCGTCTGTTTCCCGAACTGTTCCTTGATGCCGCGATGCTTGACGTCATATTTATCAAACCGTTTAATCCAGTAGTCAAGCGCTGCATCCGTCGGGACGCGAAAAGCAGTTTTAAAGATTTCATTTGTACCGTGTGTTCCTTTTGGAATGCCGGGGAAATCAAAGAATGTCATATCCGTCCCGGCTGACCCTTTATCGTCAGCGAAAAATAGATGATAGGTCTGAATGTCATCCTGGTTGACGGTCTTCTTGACGAGACGCATCCCTAAGACATTTGTAAAGAACGCATAGTTTTTCTCGGCACTGCTCGTAATTGCCGTGACGTGGTGGATTCCTTTTAGTTCATTCATGAAAATCGCTCCTTTGATTATTATCTCGAATTCGAGATATCTATTAAAAAAATTAATGGTTTTGTGCCTGATAGCCGACTTTTTTAGCAGTGTTAATCAACGCTTCGATGTCAGACGGTTCAATTCCTTCGAACACCTGATTGATTGTTTTTTCATGTTCCGGAAAAATCGTAGCCATTAATGTCTGACCTTCAGGTGTCAGTTCGACAAATGTCACGCGCCGATCAGTTGGACACGCCTGTCGGACGACGTAATTCTTTTTTTCAAGCTTATTGATGACATAGGTGATGCTGCTGCTCGTAATCAAGACTTTTTTACCAATCAGTTGAATCGGTTGCCTTCCTTTATGGTACAGCAACTCGAGGACAGAAAAATCGGTCGGATTTAGTCCGGACTTCGCAACATCCTGTTTGATCACTTCATGAAGCGCATCGACGGCCCGAACCATGACGGTCAACGCTTTTAAGTTCGGATTCGGCTGTTCCATGTCGTTCACCTCAATTTGTCTTTGATTCAAATATCTTTAATTCGAGATAAATATAACACCGACCGATTTCGTCGTCAATCGTTTTGATTCTCTGCATGCTGACGATATAAAAAGAGGCATCCCGTAGCATACAGGGTGCCTTAAAACAATTTGAACTTGCTTTTCCGTGCCTGTCTTCTACCACGTCAGCTCGTTTAAGAAGGTAAGAATCTCTTCATTGATGTCGTTTCTGTCCTGACCTAACGTCATCAAGTGTTTTGATTGGGCAAACCCCTTAATTGATTTTTGATCTGACGCCACGCGGTTAAAAATCTCCTCGGCACTTTCTTTGTATAGGGGCGCGTCTAATTCTCCGTACAGAATGCGAATCGGCGAATCGATTTGCACCAAGTTGTTCCGTGTTTGGTTGACGAGCTGTTCAAAATCGACTAATGAATCAACGGGGAGATGCCGGAGCGCTTCCATTTCTGACTCGATTTGCTGCTCCTCTTTCCCTTCAATCTGTTTATAGCGTCGGGCATAATATAGCAGCCGTTTTTGCAAGGAACCGGCTTTCTTGTACATCGGCACAGACAGTGTTACAACACCGTTGACCTGCAATTCCTGTCCCAGTTTTAACGCAAGGACACCGCCAAGTGAAATACCGACGACGGCGATTTTTTCAAATCCTTTGTCCTGCAACAGTTGATAAGCGTCGAGTGCATCCTGCCACCAGTCGGCTGGTCCATAGGTCAGAAGGTCTTCTGCCGGCAGACTATGACCACTAAGTACCGGGGTGTAACACGAATACTGATTTTGCTGCAAATAACGTCCGAGCGGTTTCATGTCGTTCGGACTACTTGTAAACGAGTGTAAGAGGAGAACGGCGCGTTCACCTCCTTCATAATAGACGGGTTTGAGCGGTGATAGTTTGATGACCATAAGATGCCTCACTTTCTAGGTGTCGATTTGATTTTACGTTAATCCAATCATGATTGCGCAGTACCGGCGAGTGGCGTCTAACAATAGAAAAACCCAAACAGTTCACTTTTTCAAGTGTATCCCATTTGGGCACTGCGCGGTTTTCATTATAACGAGAATTTGTTCGTTTGATCTTCCAAATGACGAGAAGTTGTGTTGAGGGTCGCGACAAGCGTATGCAGGCCCGTAATCGTCGCAATCATTTGTTCAGAAGCGGCTGCGACTTCCTCATTGCTTGCCGTATGTCCCTCTGCGACCGTCGCGATTTCGTGCAAGGCACTGCGGATGGTTTGTTCCGACCGGGTGACTTGTGTCATCTGATCGGTCATTTGTGCCATCGACGAGGCGACACTTGTGACATGTTCAGCGAGGTGACGGAACGAAGCATCCGTCTCTTTAATATCCGTTTGTCCGGACACTGTTTCCTGCAGCGTCAAAGCAAAACTGCTTTCCATCTGCTGCGTGTTTTCCTGGACGCTTTGGACGATTGCCGCGATTTCGTTAACACTGCTTGCGACATGGTTCGACAGTTTTTTGACTTCGGACGCGACGACAGCAAAGCCTTTTCCTTGTTCTCCGGCACGTGCTGCCTCAATCGCGGCGTTCAGTGCAAGCAGATTCGTCTGCGCGGCGATGTCGCGAATGATTGTGACGAGCGCTTGGACTTCCGTCGATTGTCGTTTCAGGTGCTGGATTTGGTCTGTTGAAGCGTGAACTTGTTGATGGATCGTTTCCATCCGACTGACCGACCGTTCCATTTGGGAACGTCCGGCGTCTGTCATGTCACGCATCTCAGCTACCGTCATCTGGACCTGTTCACCTTCCGTCGAAGTCGCCCCGATTAATCGCGAGAATGCATCCATTTCATCCGTCAATGATAACGTGACGTGGGTCTGACTTTCGGTCCCGGTCGCGATTTCGGTCATCGTCTGTGCGATTTGTGTTGAACCGTCGAGGACTTCCGTTGTACTGTCGTCGATCGATTGACTCGTCTCATGGACGAGAAGTGACGTCTGCGAGATGTCGGTGATCATCGTCCGTAACATGTCGTTCATCTGTTTAATCGAGTGGGCGAGCGAATAAATCTCATCATGCGATTTGATTTCGAGCTGGGTCAGTTGTGTATCCGCCTGCCGAAGTTGCCCGGCCGCGATGTTTTCCGAGACGGCTTGGAGCGTCTCGAGCGGTTTCAGCTTCCGTCCGAGCATATAGTACAAGGCAGCTAAGGTGAGTGCAAGTAAAATCAGTAATAAACCGATGAAGAGCGGTAGGTTTTGTTTGAGTAAAGTTGTCGACAGCGCATCGACGTCTTTTGCAGCGATATCGACACCTAATATGCCGATGATTGTGTTCGAGGCATCTTTCAGCGGTACATAGACGCTGACGTATTGTCCGTATTCCGGATCATCAATCACGTCCGTCGTATGGGTCTCACCGTTCAAAACGTGTTTCATGTCCTGCGCGACGGCACCTGTCGCCGGGTCATTAATGGCTGCGGCTTCTGCTTTCGGTAGACCGTCAATCAACAAATTGACTTTATTTTGGTCGATCGTTGCCGTATAGGCATACAGTAAACCGTTTTGCTGACGTAACGTATCAAGTGATTCACGAAGCGTTTCATAATTCTCGGAAGCGGTCGGATTGCTCAAAAATTCAGCGTAGGCAGCCGTGTCGAATGTTTTTGCGATGCGAAGAGCGTCTTGTTCCGCTGTTTTTTTAAGCGTCGAAACCGCTGTTTGGTTCGTGTTGTAATAAAGGGCGGCACTACTAAAGAGGAAAAAAATGATGAGGATGGAGCTGATGATCAGTAACAAACGTGTACGAATGGAATGGGTTCTTGCTTCAGTCATAGATGGACCTCCTGGTGGATTTCTAGTTGGTGATATATATACTATCGGTCTGAAAATTATTTTTTCGATGTTTTAAAATAAAAGTTCAATTTTTTTGAATGGAGAAGTTGTGACGGTTTAAAATGCAGGACGGTCAGGTTTGACAAATCAAAAACAAAGGAATTATAAAAAAGTACGTGAATGCTAGACAATAAGGGAGTTGAGACTTATGACAAAAGCTTTATTTTTAAATTGTTCATTAAAATCGTCAGATGAATTATCGAATACGGAAGCCTTAATCAACGAAGTGATTGCTTATTATCAAGACTTTGACATCGAGTCGGAAATCGTTCGCGTCGTCGATTATAACGTCGCCTATGGCGTGACGACTGACGAGGGAGACGGGGACGAGTGGCCGGTAATTTTTGAAAAGGTAAAGGCTGCTGACATCGTCGTCATCGGGACACCACTTTGGCTCGGTGAGAAGAGCAGCATCGCGACGCAAGTCATTGAACGGTTGTATGGCGGCAGCGGGTTAACAAATGAGAAAGGGCAATACATGTATTACAACAAAGTCGGGGGAGTCATCGTCACGGGGAACGAGGACGGGGCGAAGCATGCATCGGCGTCGATCCTTTACGGATTATCACATATCGGCTTTACGATTCCGCCGAACGTCGATACGTACTGGGTTGGCGAAGCGGGACCGGGTCCGTCCTTCATTGAAGCAAATGGAAAAAACAACGCGTTCACGCAAGGGCATGCGAAAGTCATGGCCTACAACTTGATGCATTTCGCGAAGCTGCTGCAAGCTCACCCGATCCCGGCTGAAGGCAACGTCGTTGAATAATCTACTTTCATATTGAAAAACTAAACGATTAAAAGGAGCGGTTGATTGTGATCGAAAAAGTGACAGCAGTCTCAAAAGGGATGCACACGGAAGGTCAGGCAGGGATTCATACGATCCGGATTGATGAGCCCGAAAGCATGGGTGGTGGAGATCAAGGCGCGAATCCTCTTGCGACGCTACTCGTCGCCCTCGTCGGTTGTGAAAATGCGGTCGCGAATTTCGTCGCAAAAGAGATTGAGTTTGATTTACAAGGAATCGACTTTGAAGTCGAAGGTTCGATTGACCCGCGCGGCATGATGGGTGACCCGTCTGTCCGGACACAATTCAAGCGGGTCACGGTCCATGCGAAGGTCACGACATCGGAAACGGAAGAACGGGTCCAGGAATTGCAAAAAATCGTCGATGCCCGTTGTCCGATTTCGACGACACTCGTCGCAGCGGACGTCACACTTGTCGCGAATTGGACGAAAGCGTAAAAAACACCTCCGAAATCTAGACCTGTACAAGGCTAAGATTCGGGGGTATTCTTATGACATCTAAGATAAGAGGGGGATAAACAATTGAACTTAACAGTCTTACCAGAAGAATTATCGGTCGTTCGCTATGCGGTTGAAGCCACACTACCAGAATGGATCTTTCAGAGTGGATCATTTTGGAACATCATGAAAACACGTGATGAGCTATCGGTCGTCTGCGAGACATCCAGTATTCCGACAGACGAGACATACTTAAAAATCGAGTCCGGATTTCGGGCAATCAAGGTCGAAGGTCCACTTGATTTTGCATTGACGGGTATTTTATCCAAGCTGATTCGTCCACTTGCAGCACATGAAATCAGTATCTTTGCTTTATCCACATATGATACGGACTATATTCTCGTAAAAGATGTCACGCTCGAGCGAACGGTTGAACTGTTCCGGGCAGATGGCCATCAGATTGTTTGAACTTGTGCTTAAACCTAAAAAACGGTCATTTCTCGAAAAAAGATTCGGGCAATGACCGTTTTTAGTTGGCGTAATTAGTAGGCCGTACTTAAAAAATTAAAATTGGTTGAGAAGCTCACTTGCACGATTGGCATCAATCGCGAAGTAGAGCTCTTTTTTGAGCACTTCCTCTTTTTTTAACTGATTCAGAATGAGGCTCGTTGTCTCTCTTGTGGAACCGATCATTTGTGCGATGTCAGTGTGGGTAAGTTTCAAATCGATTGATTGCCACTGTTTGTGTCGCGTGCCCGATTTTTCACTCAGCTTCAGCAACAAATAAACGATTCGGTATTTCACATCATTTAGCGCGAGGTGCTCACTGAAGGAGTAGACATCCTTTAGTCGATTTGACAAGACTTGAATCAATTTCATCGCAATTTTTGGATTACTTTCGATGAATGTTTCGAACTGATCAGTTGGCATGATACAAAGGCACGTATCTGTCATGGCTTCTGCATACATGTCGTCGTCCGTCAACGATAGTGTTGCCGTTTCTCCGAACGTGTTGCCACCAACTAAAACATCAACTGTGAATTGCTTGCCTTGTTTATTCATCCGATACAAACGAACTTGTCCTTCTTTTAGAAAAAATAGTGCGTCTTGCCGTTGATGCGGCGAGAGGATAACGTCGCCCCGTTTCAACTGGACCATTTCACTTGCGTCATTAATAAGTTGCAATTCGTTCGTCGGAAGTTCTTCAAACAAGCTGATTTGCGACAAAAGCTTAAGTTTATCCATGTTATTACTCCTTTTGGTCATCTCTTCATCAAGATGAGGATTGTCTTTTCACTATAACTGGTTTTCATAGATTTTCTAAACAGATAGTTTCGAATCAGCAGCAAACATGAACAGGTAATCGCCGAAAGTGTAAGCTGGCTTACACGCGTAAGCATTCGTCTTGGAGAGAGAAAAGACTGCGTGGTACGGTATGCGTGTGGTAAAGAAACCAACAAAAAAGTGTATGAGGAGAGATTACAAATGGTTGAAAAAATTACAGCAGTATCAAAAGGTATGTATACAGAAGGCGTTTCACACGGTCATAAAGTCATCATCGATGAGCCGGCGAAAATGGGCGGAACAGATGAAGGTGCAAATCCACTTGCAACACTGCTTGTTGCTTTGACAGGTTGCGAAAATGCGATTGCTAACTTCGTCGCAAAAGAAATCAACTTCGATCTGCAAGGAATTGAATTTGAAGTGGAAGGCACGCTGGATCCACGCGGTATGATGGGGGATGCATCAGTTCGTCCCTATTTCGAACGCATCACAGTCAATGCAAAAGTCTTAACAAGCGAATCCGAAGAACGTGTACAAGAATTGCAACACATTGTGGATTCACGTTGCCCAGTCTACACGACTATGGTCGCTGCAAATGTTGAAATGGTGCCAAACTGGACAAAAGCGTAAACGAATAAATGAACTATTCTTAACTGCAGCATCAATATAATATGTAATCTGTCACACGCAACGCGTTCACTTCCGAGTCGTCGGGAAATGGATGCGTTGCGTTTTTTTTAGAACATATCTTCAAGCGACTGGTAAGGTTCCGTTATTGACTTAATAGAGTCTAATGTCTGGTGTAAATGGCGTTGCAGGGCATCGGTAACAAGATCAACCTGACGGGATTCAATCGCTGTGATGATCTCGAGATGCTCCTTAAGGCTCTTGTTATTTCTTTTACTTTTATAATCAATGACATTGTACATCATTAAATAGACATCGATTTGATCAATGATCCGACTTAAAAATTCAATGACATACCGGTTCTGACTTTTTTCGGCGAGTAGCATATGAAATTTTTTGTTGATGCTCGTATATTCGGTTAAATCTTCATGAGTGTAGGCGTCCAGTTCTTTTTCGATGAGTTGCTTTAAATAGTCAAGATCCTTCTGTTCGACATTCGCGAGACCAAATTTTACGGCGACACCTTCTAATTCAATCCGGAGTTCAAACGCCTGAATGATGTCATTTACGGTCGGTTGAATCACATAAGCTCCGCGATTCGGTTTCAGGACGACGTATCCATCAAGTTCGAGTTTCTTAAAAGCGTTCCGGACGGGCGTCCTGCTTGTCTCAAGTTTCTCGGCGATGACGGATTCAGTAAGTTGCATACCGGGAGCAAATTCCCGATTGAGGATAGCTCGTTTAATTTTTTCAATAATAATCGTTTCGATGGGTTTTACAGTTTTCATGAAAACGTTCCTCCGTCCATTGAATTGTCTCTTATTTTATTTTAGCATTTTTCCCGGTCGATTCTTTCTGAAAAATCGAATGGTTTTTATAACTGAAAAAAGCAATAGACAAAACAGGTTTTATGTAGTAGAACTAAATTGTACTACAATTTAGTTCTACTACAAAGGAGAGCAAAAAAATGCAAAAAAAACATGTACTGCAATTACATGCCGGGCTTTTGATGGTGGCCTTTAATATTCACTTTATCCTAGTACCAAATTCGGTCGCGGCCGGCGGGATTTCAGGGCTTTCCGTTATCATCCACGAATTTCTGCCGAACTTGTCGTTAGGTGTGCTCATGATAGGATTGAACGTTTTTATTTTTTGTATCGGTTTTGCTTTCTTAGGGTTTACTTTCGGTTTTAAAACAGTCTATGCAAGTCTGGTATTATCTTTGTTTGTGTATATGCTCGATTTGTATGCACCAATCCGTCAACCGGTAGGCAATGATTTATTCATCCAGCTAGTATTTGGTTTTTCGATTAATGCATACGGGATGGCATTGATTTTTAGTCATAATGCTTCGACCGGCGGAACAGATATTTTAGCGATGATATTGAATAAATGGAGTGGTGTACGAATTGGAGTAGCTGTACTTTTATTTGATTTAAGCATTGCGCTTGTGTCCAGTATGCTATTTGGAATTGAGAAGGGAATGTATGCTGTATTTGGTGTATTTCTCAATGGGGTCCTGATCGATACTTTGCTACAAAAATTAAAGCAGCATAGTGAAGTTGTCATCATCAGTCATCAATTTGAACATATCCAGTCCTTTATTCTACAGGAATTAAAGGCACCGGCAACGGTTCATGTCGTTAATACTAGTTCTTCGAAGGCGAAGCAACATGTAATCACGGTGCATTTGATGTCACCGGACGTCACGAAATTAAAGCGTTTTGTGTTGGCAACGGACTCCACTGCCTATTTAACGATTACGCAGACCAAGGAAATATACGGAAGTCATGAAGAGAAGGCATTCCAGCGTGCGTGAACGTTCATTAAAAGGAATTCGCTGAAACCGGTTAAAGGGTCCGTCCTTGAAGTGACTGTTGTTTTGACTCGAGCTTTTGTATACTGTTTAATTGGTAGACAATTAAACGGTTAAACGTTGCGGCAGGAGTGGGGTATATGTTGACTTTTAAGGAACGGATTCAAAAGTATGAATATCACCTGAACGATACAGACGATCAGATTATTTCATATATCAACGATCATTTTACGAACGTAACACGCATGTCGATTCAGGCGATTGCGGAAGAATCTTTTACAGTCCCGAATACAATCGTCCGGTTAGCTAAAAAATTAGGCTATGACGGTTTTTCGCACATGAAAAATGCAATCAAGCATGAACTTGAAGCAAATGAAGAAGATGTGCCGGGTGACGTATTAAAAAAGACGAAAGAACTCATCGATGAAGTACATGTCGAGCAAGTTCATCATTTACTCGAACAAGCCCGTCGCGTACTCGTATACGGTATTGGAGACTCTGTCACCTATTGCGAATACTTGGTGCAAGGGTATCGAGTCGTTAATAAAAAATGTGAGTTTTATCTTCACCGTCATACGACAATCACGGAACTAGAAGCGATGACACCGAAGGACTTACTTCTTTTGATATCCGTTTCTGGCGAGAGTGAAGCCGTCATTGAACTGGCAGGGCGGGCAAAAGAGAAAAACATTCCGATTGTCAGTATCACCCACTTTACGCATAACAGCCTCGTGAACTATGCCGATTACCGCCTCTATTTTTATTCGCCCCCTGAACGCTTATTACATCACAACATTACAAACCCGACTCCGATTTTTTACTTGTTGCGTCATCTGTTAGAACAGTATTGGAAAAATCACAAGTGATGTGTATTTATACACATGAAAACCCTTACAAAAGAAAAGGATGTGAAAGAAGAAGAAGAATCAAGCTTCTTCTTTTTTTGTTGATACACTACAGGTAATTCATTAAAAGTAAAAATGAAAGGGGTTACAAACATGTTGTTGCAAGCGAATACATCAACCTCACTTTTACATGTTCAACAGGCATTTGATTCAAAAGATCAAGCGATTCGCTTTTTAATTCACGAACTCGCCGAAGCCGGTAAAATTTCATCGGAAGAAGCATTTTATGAAGCAGTCATCGCTCGGGAGGGACTGTCACCGACAGGATTTGAAGGGGGGCTTGCGATTCCCCATGGTAAGTCAGATAGTGTCAGAGAAGCATCATTTGCGATTGCGACGTTGACAAAACCGATAACGGACTGGGAAAGCATTGATCCGGCAAACAAGGTGGAGCTGGTCATCCTGCTGGCGATTCCTTCAGCGGAAGCGGGATCAACCCATTTGACACTATTGGCTGAATTTGTAACCCGTCTTTCAAACGAAGACTACAAAAACCGCCTCCTTCAATCGCGTTCAGCAGAAGACTTACTGGCAGCCTTAGACGCCTCTGTCGATGAAAAGACGGACTCAACAGCAGAAGTTCCTTCGTCTGGAAAGTTAGTACTGGCAGTTACAGCATGTCCGGCAGGGATTGCGCATACGTACATGGCAGCCGAAGCATTGATTAAGGCCGGTCGCGAACTTGGCATCGAAGTGAAGGTTGAAAAACAAGGCGCAAACGGAATCGAAGACCGACATGCAGCCAAAGATTTACAGCAGGCAGATGCCGTCATCTTTGCAGTTGACGTCGCGGTAAAGGACGAAGCACGTTTTAAAGGCATTCCGTCTATAAAAACATCAGTCGCTGCCCCGCTTCGTAGTGCAAAGGATCTCCTGGAAAAAGCTTTGACGAAAAGTGAAAATGTGAAGTCTGATGCTGACCGGATGGCGGATGAAGCGGATGAGGAGCCGACGAATTGGAAAAGCGAAGTGAAAGCGTCATTGCTGACAGGTATCTCGCATATTATTCCGGTTATCGTTGCCGGAGGGATGACGCTTGCCGTCGCCGTCTTCATCTCCCAACTGTTTGATTTACAGGCGCTCTATGCGGAAGAAGGTTCGTGGTTATGGTTACTGCGTCAATTAGGGGGATCCCTGCTCGGTCAGTTAATGATTCCGATTTTAGCTGCATACATGGCGTATTCGATTGCTGATAAGCCTGCTCTAGGACCTGGATTTGCTGCCGGAGTCGCAGCCAACTTAATCGGTAGTGGCTTCTTAGGTGGAATGCTCGGAGGCTTACTTGCCGGATATTTCCTCAAATTCTTAAAGCAAAAAGTTAAACCGAAGGGTACATTTGCCGGGTTTATCAGTTTTTGGTTTTATCCGGTCGTCGGAACACTTGTCGTCGGGTCAATCATGTTATTTGTCGTCGGTCGTCCGTTAGCGTATTTAAATACAGGACTGATTTCTTGGCTGGATGGATTAGAGGGGGCTAATGCTTTATTACTCGGGGCAATCATTGGTGCGATGGTTTCGTTTGATCTCGGTGGACCAATCAATAAAGCGGCGTATACATTTTGTATCGGAGCGATGGCGAGCGGAAATTTAATCCCGTATGCCACATTTGCTTCAGTCAAGATGGTATCAGCGTTTGCCGTAACCGGTGCAACCCGCCTAGGCAAAGAGGCGTTCACTAAAGAAGAACGGGAAATTGGAAAACAAACCTGGTTACTCGGTTTAGCAGGGATTACGGAAGGGGCGATTCCTTTCATGATTAATGATCCCCTCCGTGTCATTCCCTCATTAGTCGCAGGATCCGCCGTGACGGGAGCGATTGTGGCCTATTTCGGAATCGGTCTGAACGTACCGGGAGCAGGTATCTTTTCGTTGGCATTACTTCAGGGACAACCCCTCGTACTTGCGGCATCAGTATGGCTTGGTGCGGCATTGGTTGGAGCGTTCATTTCGATGGTCCTTCTCCTTCTCACTCGAAAACATAAAAATAAAAAGCATCAGGATGCACTGAAAAATGTTGCTTAAAGGGAGCTGGAAACAATGAAAAATGTTCATGTCGTACCACATATGCACTGGGATCGGGAATGGTACTTCTCGACCGAAGAATCACGCATCTTATTAGTCAATAATTTAGAAGAAATCATGGAAAGGCTTGAAACGGATGAAAATTATCCATATTACGTTTTAGATGGACAAACCTCAATCCTCGAAGATTATCTTGCGGTAAAGCCGGAGAACCGGTCACGGATAAAACAGCTAGTTCAATCAGGAAAATTGATTATTGGACCTTGGTATACCCAAACAGACGAAATGATTGTAGGCGGGGAGTCGATTGTCAGAAACTTATTGTACGGCATTAAAGATTCAGGTGAATTTGGTCCCCATATGAAGATTGGTTATTTACCGGATTCGTTCGGGCAGTCGGCACAAATGCCGATGATTTTGAACGGATTCGATATCGAACGCTCGATTTTCTGGCGAGGAACGTCGGAACGGCATGGAACGAACAAAACTGAATTCAACTGGAATTCAGCGGACGGTTCCAATGTACTCGTCCAGCTGATGCCGCTCGGCTATGCAATCGGTAAATATTTACCGACTGAAGAAACGGCACTAAGAAAGCGAATGGATAAATATTTGCCTGTCCTCGATAAGGGTGCGACCGGAGATCATCTGCTGTTACCGAATGGTCATGATCAAATGCCGCTCCAGCAAAACATTACGGAAGTCATCGAACAACTACATCGTCTGTATCCGGAACGCGAGTTTTTCTTGAGTCGATACGAAGATTTATTTGATCAACTGGAGCAACAACTTAATCTGCCGACCATTTCAGGAGAGTTTTTAGATGGGAAATATATGCGTGTTCACCGTAGCATCTATTCGACACGGATGGACATCAAAGCGATGAATACTCAAATCGAAAACAAGCTGACGAATACATTAGAACCGTTAATGAGCCTTGCCTATTCACTTGGGATTGAATACCATCACGGGCTAGTCGAATTGATTTGGAAAGAAATCATGAAAAATCATGCCCATGATAGCATCGGATGTTGTTGCTCCGATAAAGTCCATCAAGAAATTTACAACCGTTTTTTCATTGCAAACGAAAAAACCGATCAATTGATTTCATTCTATAAAAGAAAGATTGTCGATTCGATTGCGACGGAGCGAATGGAAGACCGGTTAACCTTCTTTAATTTGAATGCGAGTCAGGAAACGACCACAACGACGACGGAAATCATCAGTAAATTTGAAAATATCCGTCTGGAAACGGAAGCAGGGCAGCCTGTTCCTTATCAGTTGATGAAAAAAGCAGTCATCGATCCGGGGCTGATTGACCGCCAAATCGTCCACTATGGAAACTATGATCCGTTTTATCGTTACACAATTGAACTTGATATCACACTTCCGGCCTTGAGTTATGAAACACTTTTCGTTGTTGAAGAGAGTGCGACTCCGGACGCGTTGCCGCAGGCGGAAACAGGTATAACGGAATGTGACACAGCGCTGTATCACGTAGTAATTCAGTCGAACGGTACACTTGATGTGACAGATAAACAGTCGAATCGGACGTACCGCGATCTCTTCCTGCTTGAGGACAGTGGGGACGATGGAGATGAATATGATTATTCGCCCCTGCTTCATGATGTGAGTATTACGACAGAAACGGATCGCCCGACAATCGAAGTCACACAAACAAATTATCGGGTAATGATCCGAATTGATCACCGCTTCGCTGTACCGGCAGATTTAGAAGAGCGGAAGCAAGGCAAACGGACGAAAGAGATGACGGTCGCGCTTGAAATCGTCTTAAAGCATGACGATCCTGTTATTGCCTTTAATGTGACGATTACGAACAACGCGAAGGACCACCGTTTACGTTTGTTGATTCCGGCAGAAGTAAACACCCGGCAAACATTTTCAGATAATCAGTTTGGTGTAATACACCGCCCCTTCGTCGATGATGCGCTCCGTGTGTGGGAAGAGGAACAATGGAATGAACGACCAGACGGTATCTTCCCGATGTTATCGTATGTTGGGCTAAAGGATGATGAGACAGAGAACGGACTCGGTTTAATCACGAACAGCTCACGGGAATATGAGGTCATTGCAGGAGCTCGACCAACGCTTGCAGTTACGCTGTTCCGTAGCGTAGGTGTACTCGGAAAAGAAGAGCTCGTACGCCGCCCGGGTCGTCCGTCAGGAATCAAATTAGCGACACCGGATTCGCAGATGATCGGAACATACAGCTTTGATTTCGGTCTCGTTTCACTCCGCAAAGAAGAAGAACTGGCCGTTTGCGCTAAGCGTCACTTATCACCGACTGTTGCTTACAATAAAATCCCGCACGATGCGATGCGTTTAAATCCGACCGGACTCCATTTGCCGGTATCGTATTCGTTATTCGAACTCGAATCGACGGGGATTATCATGAGTACGTTGAAAAAAGCAGAGCAAGGGGAAGGACTCATTCTTCGTGTCTTCAATCCGACGACGACCAGCCGATCTGTTCGATTTAAATCAAACCAAACGGGAACGTTCCATGAAGTCAATTTAAACGAAGCACATCCGGTTGAAATCACGTCAGCGGTACAAGACAAATCTTATGAGGTCGCACCGAACCAAGTAAAAACAATTCTTATTAAAAGATAATTAATCGTCAGACCATGGTCTGATTTGAAGGTCTGTAAAACGACAGGAGGGCTGACGAATGCAAGAACGACAAACCATTTTAGTCGCAATGGACTCTTTTAAAGGAAGTTTAAGTTCAGCTCAGGCAAACGGGGCGGTCATGGAAGGAATTCGTCAAATCAATCCGAATCAATCCATACAATCGATCGAGGTGGCAGATGGCGGCGAAGGAACGGTCGCTGCCTTGACTGGCCCCTTTAATTTAACGAGACGGAAAGTTACTGTGCATGATGCAAACGGCCGTCCGACTGAAGCCGTATATGGTCATAACAAAAAGACAAAACGTGCCGTGATCGAAGTCGCATCTGCTTGTGGATTACCACAACTGAAAAAGGAAGAACGGAATCCGCTAACTGCGACATCGTTCGGGGTCGGACAATTAATTACAGATGCCCTGTCGTCAGGAGCACGGCGGATTTACTTAGGACTCGGCGGTTCGGCGACGACTGATGCAGGGGTCGGCATGCTTCAGGCATTGGGGTACCGATTTCTGGCACAGGACGGGACAGAAATTACAGAGATGCAAGAACTTACTTCTTTGGCGTCCATCGATGAGACACGGGTTCACCCTGCTCTCGAAGATTGTCAATTCACAATCATTTGTGATGTCGATAATGTTTTCTACGGTCCAACTGGAGCTGCATATGTATACGGTCCCCAAAAAGGGGCATCCGAGCGTGATGTTGTCGAGCTGAATGATCGTCTCATCCATGTAGCAAAAGTAATTACGGAACATACTGGAATAGATGTTCAGTCTATTCAAGGAGCAGGTGCCGCAGGTGGATTAGGAGGTGCTTGTTCGTCGCTCTTACAGGCTGAATTAAAACGCGGTGCTGAACTGATTTTGGAGGAAACAGGGGTCATGGCGCAAATAGCGGACTATGCGTTTATTTTTTCAGGTGAAGGAAAAATTGACGGACAGACGTTTCAAGGGAAATTGCCGCAAGCAATCGGGCAATTCGGACACCGGTTCGGCATCCCCGTTATTTTATTAGGCGGAAGTGTCGACGCACCGATTGAACACATAAGGACAGCAGGGATCACAGCTGCGTTTTCGATCACACAACAACCGGTCGCGCTAGAGGAGATGATGCAGCCTAAAAAAGCATATGACACTCTGAAGTACACGGCGGCCAATCTATATGCACTATGGATGACGATGAGATGAAAGGATGAAGCCGAAAATGATTTTAAAATGTACACCTGTATTTCAAGAACGGCTTTGGGGGGGACGAAAGCTCGCCTCACGTTTTAACTATGAAATTCCTGACGGTCCAATCGGCGAATGTTGGGGGATTTCGGGTCATCCCAATGGAATGAGCATCATTGAAACAGGACACTATGCCGGCTACTCAATAGAACGGTTATGGTCTGAGGAACGGGAATTGTTCGGCGACTACACATTAGCGGAATTCCCACTATTAGTGAAGATTCTAGATGCAGAAAAAGATCTGTCGGTTCAGGTCCATCCGAGTGATGAACAAGCTTTTGAGCTGGAGGGTGAAGCATACGGAAAAACGGAATGCTGGTATGTCATCGAAGCAGAAAAAGATGCGGAAATCATTTTAGGTCATACTGCCCGAACGAAAGAAGCGTTGCGAGAGTCAATCGAACAAGCTGAATGGAGTACCTTGTTGCGGACACAACGTGTCAAAGCGGGCGATTTTATTTTTGTACCGAGCGGAACGATCCATGCGATTGGAAAAGGCATTGTGGTTCTCGAGACACAACAATCTTCTGATACGACCTACCGGCTGTATGATTTCGACCGTATTGATGATGTTGGAGAAAAAAGAGTTTTGCACCTTGAACAAGCGTTTAATGTCATTACAACACCCGATGTTACGTTTTACGGACGAACAGAGACGAAGCAAGTGACAAACGCAGAGATCACGACGCTTATTAAAGTTCCGGAATTCAACGTATATCACGTCAAAGTAAAAGACGGGTTTGTCCTTAAGCCACTTGAACGTTTCCGTACGATCACAATTTTAAACGGGCACGGAGAGATTGAGAATGTACCGGTTCAAGCGGGAGATCATTTCATTATTCCGCAGGGACAAGCTCCCCGCAATTGTATGGGAACATTTGAATTCATCATGAGTGATGTGGAAGTTCGATGAATATAACTGGAGTCTTTCAAGATAATAACGTGAATAATTGACTGAATATTCAGACTTTAATGTCGGTTAGTTTCACACATTACAGGATTTGTGAACGAGAAAGTCCACTCCTTAGGGGGAGGATGAACGTGAGTTTAATTTCGGAGTCCAGCTAGTAGGAGTTTTAGAAATCAACAAGTTAATCAGGCTGCCCTTACACAGTATTTTATCCGTGTAAGGGCAGCCTGGTTTTTGTTGGATACATTCTTCATTGGAGTGAATGAAATAAGCGTTCACCTATTTATTTTTTTATCATTTTAAGTTCTTCTTAATATACGTAATGATTTTACGAAGTTCAGTAGCAGTAGGACGACCAAACGGGCTAGTTTGCCGTTGCTGATAAAGAAGAGATCCTGTTTCATCAACAAGGAAATAAGCCGGCTCACCATGTAATCCATGATCCTCATAAGGTGAATCTTCACCGTGGTAATAGACGTCAAAGTCTTTAAGGACCTTCAGCTCTTCATCGGAGAGCACAGGGAAGGACAGTTGCTCTTTTGAAGTCATTTCCGACAAATTTTTTAATTGATCCGTCGCAATCGTAATGAGATCGACGCCATGTTTATCAAAAAAGCCTTTATTTTCTTCAAGTTCCTTTAAATCTGCGACACAAACAGGACACCATGCCCCTCTAAAGAAGATGATTAGCTGCCAATTGTTGTCTTGTTTTTTCGATGAAGGATAGTGATAATCTTCACCTGTTGTAGAAGGGAGCGTAAATGATGGAATATGTGTACCTAGTTGAAATGTACTCATTGTATTCTATTCCTCCTTAATGTTAAATCTACTTATTACCTTACACCATCTGTAGCAGAAAGGCTGTAACTCTGCTTACAAAACGTCTCTTAAATTTAAATCATGATTTAATTCGGAAAAAAGTTTAAAACCTGATAAATCAGGATATAATTACTTAATACGTATAGTATATGAGGATAAAGAATTTTACGTAAAAATGACCCAAATCTTTTTTTTACCATTTATCTTTAATTCTTACTATTAATATTTAGAATTAATTGTCAATCATTCCATTATGTACATTATTAAAAAACTTCTCCATGTATAAAACAGACGGTTGTACACGGGAGAAGATTTAAGCTAAGGAGACCACCCACTTGACTACATTTCTTTCAAACGAAAAAACACTCTCATCCACCCATGTCCTGGAAGCCTTAAAAACAAATGTCGCCATGATCCGGTTTGACGTACAACGCCGTGTCGTCGACGTCAATGATCTGTTCGCGAAGACGATGAAATACCGACGCGACGAAATGATTGGGATGCACCATCATCTGTTTTGTCCACCGGAATTCGTCAACAGCCCTGCTTACCAGGAACTTTGGAATAAGTTACTAAGCGGTTTCAGTGCCGCCGACAAAATCAAGCGGATTGATTCGCGGGGCAATGCGATTTGGCTCGAAGCGACGTATATGCCGATTTACGAAAATGATCAGGTCGTCGGCGTCGTCAAGATTGCGTCAGACATTACGGCGCGACAGGAAACGATTGCAGAATATGCGACATCCTTCGAAGAAATTGCGACACATCTCGATGAGCGTTCGCTTCAAGGAAAGCAGGAAAGTGAAGAATTGAAGCGAACGATTGAAAAAATGGCGACGGATGCCAAAAACAATTTGCAGACGTTAGCGAACTTACAGGCACAATCGTCGGAAATCACAAAAATCGCGGGGACGATTAAAGAGATTGCCGCCCAAACGAACTTGTTGTCTTTGAACGCCTCGATTGAAGCAGCGCGCGCGGGTGAACACGGGAGTGGATTTAACGTCGTTGCGATGGAAGTCAGAAACCTTTCGAAACTCGTCGAACTCGCCGTCGTCAACGTCCGAACGACGACCGATGACATGAACAAGGAATTAAGCCGGATTGAAACCGGGATTACACGGGCGAACGAAGATGCCTCGTCAAGCGTCCGCGTCATGGAAGAGACGTTAAGCCGGTTTGATACAGTCAGTCATGCGGCCGAGACCTTGAATCAAACTTCGAAAAAATTCACGACCATTATCTAAACGATTCGTCAGGAGCGAGGAAGCGGCTTCTGATTTTTTTTAGGAGACCGTTCTGAAAATCAAGTATAATGAAAAGAAGAGACGAAACGATTGCACGTCAGATCGTTTTTTAAAGGACGTGAAGCTTGTGAAAAATCGTTACATCCTCCTCTTGTTTCTCTTGCTAGGAGGGGCTTTTCTTTATACCGTCTGGATCAATCCGAGTCTCAAGGCGAATGAAATTCATGTCGCACTGGACGGTGACGATGTACAAGACGGATCCCGGAAAAACCCGGTCCGGACGCTAAAACAGGCAGCTGCGTTAGCGAAACCAGGGACGACCGTATATGTCCATGCTGGCGTCTACACGGAACCGCTCGTCGTCAAAAACAGCGGGACGAAGGCGAAACCGGTCGTCTTTCGACCGTACCGGAATGATGAAGTCATCTTAAGCGGGAAAAAACTCAAGTCGCAAGATGGAACAACGGCGCTCATCACGATGGACGGGAAGGCCTACGTGACGATTCGCGGCTTCATCATCGAGGACATCAAAACGAAGCGTGCCGATGAAACGATCATCGGCATTTACCTGACGGGACCGAGCCACGACGTGACGCTCGAGCAAAACACCGTCCGCCGGATCGAAACGTCATCGAAAGACGGAAACGGGCACGGGATTGCCGTCTACGGGACAGAACCGATGCATGACATCACGCTTACAAAAAATCGTGTCGAAGATTGCCGGCTCGGTTCGAGTGAATCAATTGTTTTAAACGGGGACATCCGACGTTTCACTGTCAAAGAGAACCGGGTCAGCCGAAATGATAACATCGGAATCGATTTGATCGGGCACGAGGGCGTCGCGACGAGCGGAACAGATTACGTTCGGGACGGAATCGTCACCGGCAATATCGTCCACGACATCTCGTCCTACGGGAACCCGGCTTACGGGAACGCGTATGCTGCCGGCGGGATATACGTCGACGGCGGGAAAAATATCGACATCATCAACAATACCGTCTATCGAAGTGATATCGGAATCGAAGTGACATCCGAGCATCACGGAAAATATGCTGAACAGATTAATGTCGTCGGGAATACAGTGTATGAAAACAACTACACGGGCATCGCGATTGGCGGCTACGACAGCAAGCGGGGCGGGACACGACAGACGGTGATTCAACAAAATGTCCTTTACCGGAACGATACGAAGGGCGAAGACGGCGGACAACTGTTGGTCCAGCACTATGTGGAAACGACACGCTTCGAGGAAAATACTGTGACGGCGGGTCCGTCACGCATCATGATCGCCAATTACGTGTCGAGCGGTTCGACGAATCAGTTCGCACGCAACGTCTATGAAAAAGAGCCCGGCAAGACGAGTGACTGGATTTGGGAAGAGGACGCCTTGTCGTTTGCTGCATTTAATAAACAAGTCAGTGATGCGACGTCACTGTATACAGATCCGTTATATGTCAATGCCGCGGATTATGACTTCCGGTTAAAAGAAAATTCACCCGTCTTGAAACTCCGTAAATGATCGCATCCATCATTTAATCACTTAAATCGATGCGGAAGAAGGAAACGAAGCGATTGTGTATAAATAGAAAGAAGTGAACGGTCAACTATTTGCGATAAGAAGTACGTTTCACAGGAAAGACGAATCGCTTGGCCGAGGAGGAACATTGTGAAAAAGTCCATCTTAGCATTCTTTTTACTGACACTGATTGGTTGCGTCGGCTATGTCGTCCTCAACCGGGGACCGGACGTCGCTTATGAAAAAATGGTTCAAGCAAAAGTGACGCAATATGTCCAAAAACAATATGGAAAAGCACAAATCGTCGAGGTCCGTCCGGCATATGCCGATACGGACGAAAGTAAGGAGCGGCGCCACCAAATCGCCGTCAAGCTGAAGGCATACAAGCAGGATCAATACATGTTGTACCGCTTAAAGAAAAATAAAGTGATTGAACTCGGACTGACAGAGACGTTGCCGATTCCAAAGCAATGAATCACGAAACAGGCATGATGGCCGCGAGCCATCATGCCTGTTTCGTGTATGGATGCGGTTAGCCTGCATCTTTCAACTCTTGATACGGATTGACCCGTGCCGCGATTTGCGCCGGCAGCAGTGAAGCGATTGTCCCGAACAGGATTGGCAAAGCAAGCGAGACACCGATCAAGAGCGGTTCGTCCCACGGGACTAAATCATACAGGACGTAAATCGTCAGATAGGAAATGCTGAGACCGACCAGCCCTGCGACGAATCCGATCAGCATCCCTTCGAGCAGAATCAATTGGCGGATCGAACGATTCGTCCAACCGACAGCTTTGAGGATGGCGAGGGAGGCGCGGCGGTCGGTGACGTTTTGCCACATGATTTCACCGGTCGTCAAGATGGCGATCGTGATCGCGACGCCCATCGTCACGTAATGCATCGGGCCGACTTGAAGCGCGACGAACTGGCCGAGCCAGGACGTATAGAGGACACCTTGCAAGTGGAACGTCACGAACAGGAAGAACGTCAACAGCGCTGTCGGTAACGCAATCGACAGAATCGACAACGCATTACGTTTCCATTTACCGAAGATTTCCTTTAACGCCAGTGTAAAGGTCGAACGCAGACCCAGTTTGATGTGTGAGGATGCGGCGTATTCACCGGTCTTGATCGCTTCGTACGGCGAAATCTGACGAATCGTCCAGGCGGACCAGGCAGCACCGGTCAGGTAGATGAGTAAGCTGAATCCGGCGATCAAGACGAGACTCAGTACGTTCATCGTTTCATTGCGGACATACGAGAAAATACTTTCGACGAGCAGGGCGACGAGCGAGACGAAGCCTGCGAGCAGTACGGCTTCAATCATGACGATCCGGTAAAGATCTTTCGTCCGCCAGCCGAGTGCGAGCAAGACAGCGAACTCTTTCCGGCGGGCAAGCATCGAGACGTAGCTCGTCGCGAGGACATACACGATGGCGACGGCAAGCATCGCGAAGATGACACCGGAGAAGCCGACGCTCGTCTCACGGAAAATCGTCATCGCGGCACCGATGTGGATCCACGGCTGTTCAATCCAGCCGAGTGTCTTCCCGTCATCAACGACTTTCGTCACGACCGGTTGCGGGGAGGAGCCTTTCGTGATCGTCGCGACGAGACCGGTCTCTTGTTCAATTTGTTTCTTCACGTCTTGCAGCAGTTGTTCCGACTGTTCGCTGACGGTCGCTGCTCCTTTGACTTTTAAACGAATGGATGAAATCGCTTGTTTCCCGTTAACTGCTAAGGCGCTGTCAAGCGTCGTCAGGATATTTGGTGAACTGGTCAATAGACCGACCGGGTTTCCTGACGTATCAATCGGTTTAGCCGGATTGATCGGTTTTCCTTCGGCGTCAAGGACGAGATCAGCTGACGACGGACGATATGTTTCCATCGGTAATTCGTTGAGTGGATCTTTTGAGACGTTGATTTTGTTCGGATCATATAAACCGACGACATTAAATGATAAGTATGGGAACGCAGTGTCTACTTCACCTGGCTTTGGCTTGTTTATTTTTCGACCACTCGATTCAAGTGACCGGAATCCATGCTCAGGGAAATAATTTTTCCCATATGTCCAATTTTTAATTTGGATGGGAGCGGAATTTATCTCATAAGCCGTAGTCCAACGGGTTGGATAAGGACTGTTGATTGTTTTGAACTGGAGCGGACCTGATGTGTAGAGCAATTGTGCCCCCTCTAACTCATCCGTGCCTAAGGCAGTAGCGTTCGTTTTTTCTATCAATTGTTGTAAATACGTTTTTTCTACTTTAGACATCGGGATTGTGAGATGTTGAATGACTTTAGCAGAATACGTAGTAAGGGCAGAGTTAGTAATGGAACGTTTTGGTTGTTTTTTAATCAATTCATCAATCAGCTTTTGTTGATCTTGTTCCGTTACAAAAGGAGCATCCAATCGTTCAATCGTGTATTCATAATTGCCCTGATTAAAGGAATTCGGATTAATGAGGACGGGAATGATATGTTCACCCGGGTTGTTTCCAGGTTTATGGTGATCAAGGTTAGAGAAATAACGCGATTTATTTTTCGAACTGACACTTTCATCCAGTCCGACCAGTCGCGCTTCTTCGACCGGATCGATGGCGACGACAAGGGCAGGATTTCTTGCGTTGGCATCTTGAAAATATTCAACTGGATTCGTCGTAAAGGAGGCATTTTGAGGAACAGGGACTTTTGTGCCTTGTGCAATATGGATGATTTCTTGCGATTGCTGTTCTTTCGTAAAACCATTTTGAATGTAATTCGTCGTCGTCAAACGATATATGCCTGGCTTTGTCGGAAACTTTAACGCTTTTTTGTAAGAAACACTCGAATTCGCGTACCCCATCACAGCAATCGGTGCGGCAATATCAACTTCCTTCATCTGTTTGATGTCCTCATACTGTTGAAAGGAAATCCCGCCGTTGATGCCGTTCAAATAGTTCGGCTCAAGCAGGTCACTCGCTTCGGTCGCCATCTGGCTGCCTTTCGGTCGGACGACGATGTCGTAAGCGGACGACCATTTTTTCTGTAATGTCTGTTCGACCGTTCCTTGACTTGAATCGGTCAGGTTGAACATCAAACTGAGTCCGGCACTGATAATCAGGGCACCGACAAGCGTCAAGATGAATTTAAAGCGTTGCCGGCGCCAGTGGTTCAAAACGAAACGTAGCATCTGGATCCTCCTTGATGTTGTAATGAGTAGCGAGGTGAGCCGTGGAGCATTTGGTAAAGGCCGATAAGAAGAGCTGTGATGTCTCGTTTACCCGCTTTGGATGGTCTTCTTACGACGATCTTCAATGATTTGTCCGTCCTGCATGAACAGAATCCGGTCCGCCCGTTCAGCAAGTGCCAGGTCATGGGTGACGAACAAAATGCCGCACTGCTCTTCCCTGTGCAGGTCAAGCAACAATTGAAAAATTGTCTCGCCGGTGACGGAATCAAGATTTCCGGTCGGTTCATCGGCAAGGATCCAGCGCGGGCGACTGATCAGCGCCCGTGCGATTGCGACCCGTTGCTGTTGACCCCCGGACAGTTGGGCCGGTAACGCGTGTTGTTTTTCAAGTAAGCCGACTTTCTCGAGGATCTGGGCAATCCGCTCTTCTTTATTGAAGTCCGTTTTTTGTTTTAAGAGCGGGACGAGCACGTTTTCTTTGACCGTCAACGCAGGCAGAAGGTGAAATTGTTGAAAGACGAAGCCGATTTCCTGTGCCCGGAAGGCGGAGAGGCGGCGATTTTTCCAACGGCTGATGTCTTGGCCGTCGTATTCGATTTGTCCGGACGTCGGACGGTCGAGTGAACCGATCATACTGAGAAAGGTCGACTTGCCGGAACCCGAGGCACCGACGATTGCCGTCACTTCGGTGGCTGAGAACTGGCACGTGAGGTCGTTTAAGACGAGTAATGGACTCCCGGCTAATTGAAACGCATGGGAGAGGTGATTAACGGAAATATCCATTCGAACGCTCCTTTTACAAAATAAGGTAACTCAACTATAAAATTATTTGAAAATTTTGTCTATTGTTCTTTTTATTATCGGGTTAAAAACTGAGACAGCCTTGGCTCGTCAGTGCCTGCTGATTATGCGTAGTATCCTTTTAGATACTTAACCACATTAATGTGCCTACTTCTCAGTTCACAAACAGGACTTTATGATAAGAGAGTAAGAGACAGAAAAAACAGGTGGTTGTAAAAATGAAGTGGAGTGTACGAATTATTCAAGGGGTGTTAGTAGTTGGCTTTTTATTATTTGGATTTATGAAACTGAGTGCAGATCCGACAATGGTCGACTCGTTTGAAAACGTGTACGGCTATGGAACAGGGTTCATGTATTTTGTTGGAACAATTGAAGTGGTAGCAGCCATCGGCTTATTGATTGGTTACTGGAAAAAGAAACTTATTCCAGTCTTCAGCGGGCTACTTGTACTCGTCTTGGCAGCATTTGTATTCGTCGGTCAAAAGAAAGTCAATAACGGAGCGAATCAATCGGCTGAACAAATTTCATAAAGTATAGGAGAGTGACACGGCTAGCACCGTGCACTCTCTATTTGTTTAGTGAGAAATAACAAGAAACTATGTTGACGTTCAATAACGTCAACAGTGTGTTTCGCGGGATGCAACAGGTGTTTCCGCCTGGTCATGTCGAGAATGCGGAAGAGATCGCGCATGCTGTCCTGTTCCTCGCGACGGATGAAGCGAGCCATATCTCAAGGCGTCTGTCTTCCGGTCGACAGTGGGGTCACGGCAAGATAACTGAGGATACATCAAGGCACTGTCCATCCGGCAGTGTCTTTTCTTAATGAAATATTTGGTCAATAAGTAACAGAGGATGTGATCAAAAGAATTTTTTTACAAAAAAAGCGTTACAATGGAAGGGGAAAATGACAAACGAAATGAGTGGATAATTTTGCTGCAATCATGGAAAAAACGATTGATTTACGGAACGGCTGGACTAGCAGCAGCTGGATGTGCGAGTGCATTCTATATCGGCGCGCATCCCGAAGAACCAAAAGCCAGTTCTTACCCGATCATATCAAAAGATGTCACGACGATGACGTTTAAGCCGAACGACGGTCAGGTTATCCTGCTGTATGGAAGCGATATTAACCGTTCTAAAGAAACACAGGATGATCCGCAAGAGCCGGCACTGATGACGACATTATCAAAAACGGGAACAGCATTAAAGACGGAGGCGATTGCTGATCCGGATTTGTATCGGATGGCATTTTCACAAAAAGGAACGGACCCGCGGCATATTTATATCCATCACCCGGACGGTATCGAAGCGGACCACTTTTTTACGTATGACTTAAAACGAGGGACGTTCAAGAAACACGAGGTGCCGAATACATCGATCACATCCATTGCCCATTACGGGAAAGATGCCTGGGTCACATCAAACGCTGCAAAGCTGTCGGAAAACATTCAATTGATCAACGTCCGGACGGACAAACGGTATCCGATTGAAGACCGGCTGATGCCGGTCGTTGATTCACCAATCCTTGAACTCGATCAGACGATTGCTTACGCCAACAACGGTACCGAAGATGATCAAGAAGGGGCGGCCGGAATGGTCCTGCTCGACCAGACGACCGGAAAATCACGCGTCATTCGAAAAGATGTCGCACCGTATGCCTATACGGCATTGTACGGCGCGAAAGACACCGCGTATTTTGCAACGACCGACGGCGTGATGATTAAGCTGAAGACGGACGGAACGACGCAGCAAAAGTCATTTTCAGTTTTAGACGGTGCTAGTTACTCGTCGATGGAACCGATGCGGATGATTAACAAACAGACCGGTTATCAAATCATCAACACCGGTAAAAACGATACCGATCAACGGCTCGTTAAGTGGACGTTCGGACAAGCGTTCCGGGTTGAACCGATTCGACCGGATTTTTGGCAGGAGGGTAACTATTACCGTTACCTGTACCGGAATCCGTATAAGAAGACGTCATATTTCACGGAAAGTAAAACGTCACTCTCCGTAAAAGGACGATTGATCGTCACGGATGACCAGTTAAAAACGTTACGGACGATACCGATTGATGGAGAAAAAGGTGTGGACTTTGTGATTGATTAACAGCAGAAGGAGTGAGGGAAATGGCTTTTGAAGAGGTGTATTTGACGGCAATTCAAGCACGCTTCCGCGCGGTCCGGGAACCGGCAGAGCAGGCACTCGGTTGGCTGAACGAGGAACAGTTTCATCAGACACTGGCACCGGATACGAACAGCGTCGCCCTGTTGATTCAGCATATGACGAACAATATGACGTCACGCTGGACCGATTTTTTGACGACGGACGGCGAAAAGCCGGACCGCGACCGGGACGCTGAGTTCATCGACCAGGGACATGACAAAGCGACGTTACTGAAACTGTGGGATGACGGCTGGCGGCTTGTCGAAGCGACGCTCGCGTCCCTGACACCGGACGATTTGGAACGGACCGTTTTGATTCGCGAGGAACCGCATCTTGTCGTTGACGCAATCGAACGGCAACTCGCGCATTATGCCTATCACACCGGACAGCTGATTTTTTTAATGAAGATCCTGCTCGGACCGGACTTCAAGCCGTTGACGATTCCCTTACCGCATCAACGGAAGTGAATACAACAGACCTGCCTCTTTGACTTAAGGGGCAGGTCTGTTTTCATAATGTATCGTCACTCGAACTGCCGACAGGAGTTGTCGATAAAGAAATCGTAAAAGCGCGCTCGCCTTTTTTGAGTTGGATATCTTCAGGAGAATGGATGGCGTCGATTGAGTCTGTTCCCATCGACTCCTGAACGGTTGATTTCTCAAACATCAACACCTCGTATTCAGATGGGCGAAATGACGTATCACGAAACTCGACGCCACTCATCATGACTTTCTTTAAATCATCTGACTCCTCGGATTTTTCCTGCATGAGACCATCTAAGTCAAACATGTATGAACGGTAGCCTTTTGTCGTATCGAACACTTGCCCGAGTGTCAGTTTTTCCCCATCATAGTGACCGGGTTTGATGGTTTCGGTAAACCAATTTTTTTGTTCGCCGGATGCAAAATACTCAATTCCGGTCAGGTAAAGGAGGTTGTCGGTTTTCCCAGTCATGATATAAACAGCCTCATTTTTATCCGAATCTGATGGAGTTTTAGTCGTATCGAGTGTGAGTGTCAACGGCAAATCCATCGGTTTGACGACTTTTTTCGGAACGTTCTCTTCCGAACTGCAACCGGCAAGTAAAAGTGCCGATAATGAACAGACGAGCATTTGTTTCAACATCCACTTCACGTCCTTCGTATGTAAATAAAGTAAGTATAAAAGGATTGGATGTTATTTACAATCAGAAAAGTGTTCACGGAAAGGGGGGGTTACGTGAAAAAACGATTTATTCTTTTCCTGTCGCTCGGACTGTTCGGTTGTTTAGCGACATGGAACCAGGAACAGGCAGAGGCGACCGCTTCCAAAAAAGTCATGTATGTCGCGCCAGCCGGCAAAGATACGAATTCCGGTTCGTTGAAACGACCGCTCAAAACACTGAAACGGGCGAGTCAGCTTGCGAAAGCCGGGACGACGGTCTATCTGCGTCAAGGAACATACACGGAAGCGTTGACAGTCCGGTACAGCGGAACGAAACAGGCACCGGTCGTCTTCCGGAATTACCAAACGGAAAAAGTCGTCTTAAGTGGGAAGGCGTTGAAGAAACAGGACGGGGAGACGACGCTCATCCGAATCGAAAACCGGCAGTACGTGACGATTCAAGGACTGGTTGTCGCAGACATCAAGACGACACGAAACGATGAGACACCGATTGGGATATGTATCACCGGGACAGGACGGAACATTCAACTGATCGATAATCAGGTCCGCCGCATCCAAACGAATGCGAAAGACGGCAATGCCCATGGAATCGCGATTTACGGAACGGGTCGCTTGAAGCAAATCACCGTACGCGGGAATCGTGTCGAAGACAACCGGCTCGGGGCGAGCGAAGCACTTGTCTTAAACGGCAACATCGACGGGTTTTCCGTCACGGACAACATCGTCCGTCGTAACGATAATATCGGCATCGACTTGATCGGCTATGAGGGAGTCGCGACGAACAACTCGGAGGATTATGTCCGTAATGGAGTCATCTCCGGGAATCACGTCTCCGACAGTTCGAGTTACGGCAATCCGGTCTACGGCAAGGACTACAATGCGGCGGGGATTTACGTCGACGGCGGGAAACAGCTGACAATCGAACACAATACCGTCGAGCGAAATGATATCGGGATTGAAGTAACAAGTGAACATGCGAAGAAGTATGCAGAAGACATTACGGTCCGCGGCAATCTCGTCCAACAAAACCGGTTTACCGGCATTTCGATCGGCGGATACGATAAAAAGCGCGGTGGCACGAAACGGGTTCGGATTACGGACAATCAGGTCACTGATAATGACACGAAAGGGCTGGAAGGCGGTCAGCTGCTCGTCCAACATGATGTCCGCGATAATCGGATTGACCATAATGCATTTACGACAGGGCGGGATAACCTGTTTGTCGCGAACTTCTTCAAAACGAGTTCCGGCAATCAGTTTGACCACAATACTTATCAATTAAAAAAAGGAACAGCGAAACGGTGGATTTGGTTGGATCACGAGTACCGGACACAGGCATCATTTGAGCGGGCAGTTAAAGGAGGACTTAATAAGTGAAGCGAGCAGGGATTGTGCAGCACATGGAGAAATAGAATGGGGTAAGCGAACGAATTTGGAAAAGGAGCGATCGATATGAGTCAGGTGCAAGTGTTACAAATCGAGACCGTCATCCGACGACCCGTCGCCGAAGTCTGGACGTACTGGACGGAACCGGAGCACATCAAGGCATGGAATGCGGCATCGGACGATTGGCATACGACGGAAGCGACGAATGATGTCCAGGCAGGCGGTCATTTTTCCAGTCACATGGCAGCAAAAGACGGCAGTATGGGGTTTGATTTTTCCGGTGTTTATGACGATGTCGTCGTGAACGAAAAATTAGCCTATACACTGGACGACGGTCGCCACGTGACGGTCTTGTTCGAAGCAAATGGGGACGAAACGAACGTCGTCGAAACATTTGAAGCGGAGTCGGAGAATCCGCCCGAGATGCAACAAGCGGGCTGGCAGGCGATCCTTGACCGCTTCAAAGAATATGTGGAACAACAGTGAAGCAGACAAAAAAGCCCGTTCCTAAGCAGGAGGGCTTTTTCTTTAGAGAAAAAATCGATTTTACTGCCTTACTTGAACCAATGTTTCCCCGCAATTTTGACAAATGGAATCGAGTGTCTTCGTACAATCTGCGCAATATGTACAGTTGTGCGAACAATGATACGTTTCCTGACCTTCTTCAAATGTCTCCGCACAGCGGGTGCAATTTGTCGCCTGCATGTCGTTCACCTCACGTCTCGTTTGATCTGTCTTAATTGTACGAAAGAAGGGCATGACCGGACAGATGGTTTTCCTCGTTTTTCAGTAGCTTCGCCTAAGAATCAATGGTAATTTAAAGATATGTCTTCATAATATTAGGAGGTTAAAAAATTGGACGAAATTGATTACGCCATTATCCGGGCGTTGCAGGCGGACGGACGGATGTCCTGGACGGAACTCGGCAAAACGGTGGGCCTTTCAACCCCCGCCGTCAACGAACGGGTCAAGAAGTTGGAAGATCGGGGAGTGATTGAAGGATACCGCGCCGTCATCAATCCCGTCGCGATCGAAAAAACGATCATGGCGATTTTGATGTTCGAGCAGACACGCTGTGCGGCGTTCATCACGTTTTGTAAAGACCATCCGGATGTCGTCGAGTGCCACCGGCTCGCCGGGACGTTTAATTTCATGGTCAAACTGTACACGCCGACGGTCGAGACACTCGAAGCGTTCATCGATGCCTCGATGGAATACGGAAAACCGTCGACCTGGATCCGTTTGTCGTCGCCGGTTGCGTTTAAGGCGTTTACGGTCGGGGATGGAGTGTTGTTATGAAACGGGTTTCTGACCAGATTCTGCGAATGAGCGTCATTAGATGATAATAGATATTTATTTTTTATTATGAAGTGGAATTTAAGTACTCCAATTTTAAAAAGGACTGAGAGAATTCATGATGGCGCTGGACGGTAATGTACATATTCGAATGATGACCACAAACGATTTTTATTTAATGGTTAAATGGTTAAATAATCAGAAGGTATTAGAATTCTATGAAGAACCACCTTCAAGTTTAGAGCGGGTGATCAACAAATATGGTCCTAGAATTAAAGGGGAACACTATGTCACGCCTTGTATTGTAGAGTACAAAAATCAACCAATCGGTTATATGCAGTACTACAAGATTCAGGAAACTGATTTGAAAAAATATGAACTTCCAAACAATCAAGATATTTATGGGATAGATCAATTTATTGGAGAACCGCAATTATGGGGAAGAGGAATAGGTTCGATAATGATTCGAAAGATGGTGGATTATCTTTTGGATGACAAAGATGCTGCAATGATAGTATTGGATGTTAAAAAAACGAATAAACGAGCAATTTCAAGTTATGAAAAGTGTGGTTTCAAACAAATGAAAGAGTTAAATAATGACTCGATTTTAATGGGATGCATTAAAGAAACATGCGAATGAACTTTTTGCAGATGGCTTGAGATTGTTTATATTCCTTGTTCTATTCACCTATCTCACTATTTCTGTATCACAATAAATCTGGTTTACGAGACTAGATATTTAAAACCGATAATTCCATTTAACAGATTTAAATGGGAAAGGGGACAGACCGATGGACACAGTAAATGATTCCGTTCTGTCGATCCGGACATATCCGGCCGAACATCAAAAACACCGTAAAACGATCTGTCTGTACCACGGGTGGGGATCCAGTGTTAGCAAATATGATGAATTTGCGCGGATGCTTTCCGGTAAAGGATTTACCGTCATTGTGCCGGAGCTGATTCTGCATGACAGCCGCAATGCGCTAAGTGCGTATTTTGATCAAGGCATCGTCGAACAGCACTTTTGGGAAGTGGTGTTTCAAAGCATTGAAGAATCGAGCACGCTCGCAAAACAGCTGAACGTTCCAAGAGGGGACATCATCTGGCTCGGCGTCTCGATGGGAGGATTCATCGCGAGCGGTGCAGCGGCTAAACAACAGGGAAGCGCAGGATTGATTAACATCAACGGGTCTGGTTCCTTCCTCTTTTCGGAACAGCTTTTACGAAGCCGTGACAAAAGAACGACGTTGTCGACTTCAGAAGAACAACGCCTGAGAAAGTATGATCCCTTGTCGCAAGAGCAGGTGACGCCGACATTATTGTTACATGGAGAGGACGATGAGGTCATTCCGATTGCGACACAACAGCATTTTGTGCAACAAACTGTCTCAACTACAAATGATTTGACGTTCCTCAAATATCCATTCATCAACCATACTATCTCAGATGACATGATTGCAGACGTTTTAAACTGGTTGGATGAGCATTTTTAACAGTTCAGAAAAACCGGACTCCTCTTTAGGGGCCCGGTTTTTCTTTAGAAGCGGTTGGTTATAAGGGATGTTGCACCGAAGATGGAAGCGAGAGTCGCCAACATGAGGCATTCCCCACGGTCACCGTAAAATCTTTTCGAGCGCTTTTCCTTTTGCCAGTTCGTCAATCAGTTTGTCGAGATAGCGGATCTCGCGCATTAAGTCGTCCTCCACGTCCTCGACCCGGACGCCGCAGACGACACCTTTGATGAGTGATCGCCGTTCCTGCATGTCTGGTGCTTCCGCAAAAAAGGTTTCGAAGGTCGTCGCATCTTGCGATAGTTGCGCGAGCTGTTGTTCCGAGTGCCCGGTCAACCAACGGATGATGGTATCGACTTCCTGTTTCGTCCGACCTTTCCGTTCCGCTTTTTTCACGTAAAGCGGATAGACGCTTGAGAACGCTGTCGTGTACAGCCGGTGTTGCCCCATTTTTCTCACTCCTTATGATTCGTATATTTTACATCAAAAAAAGCGCGGCACTACGTTGTCGGACACAGTTCGTGATACAGCTCTTTGATTTGTTGATACATCTGGTCCGTCGATTGTGCGGCATCGATCCGGATGACAGGTGACCTTGAAAGGATCATCTGGAGCTGATGTTCTGCCAATGTCCCAATCTTGGCAGGGTCCGTCTCCGTCAAATACGTCCTGCACCAATCGAGGAAATCGTTTGACCCTGAAAAATCGGGATAGCGTGCCTGTTCCCGTTTGATTAACCGATTCATCCGTGTTTCTTCGTCCAACGTTAAAAACACAAGCAACTCGCGGTCCGGGAAGCCGTATGGATTCCATGAAAAGATGGAACCAGAAACAATGTACTGCTGATGGCGTTCGATGTCCTGCGTATATAAGGTATACCGTTCGTCGACCGACCGTTTTTTGGTGAACGTTTGATCTGTCCATAAGTAGCGATCGCTATCAATCCAAGGTATCCCTTCTTGTTGCCCGATCCACTCGCCGAGCATGCTTTTGCCGGTGCCGGATCCACCGATGATTTGAATGCGCATGTTAGAAATCCTCCAAAAAAATATAAATCTTGTTTTAAATTAAAACAGAGAGGCTGTCAATGATTGAGCGGTCAGGAAATGACAAATGTATCCCGCAGTTCGACAATCGTCCCTTCTGGTGCTTTTAATTTACTGAGGTACCCGTCGACGACGAAGTAGATGTTTCCGCCGTTTTTCGGCAGGAAGGTGACCCCGCGTTGTTCGAGCCGTGCGACTTCCGCCGCTAAATCGTCGACGTATAAAGCAAAATGAAC
This sequence comes from Exiguobacterium sp. s127, assembly GCF_018618695.1. Lineage (NCBI taxonomy): Bacteria > Bacillati > Bacillota > Bacilli > Caryophanales > Exiguobacterium > Exiguobacterium sp. s127. The sequence continues at coordinate 73,623 of NZ_JACSMO010000010.1, forward strand.
GGGACCGGACGTATGTTTCGTATAAGGCATCAAGGTCTCGTCAACTTTGTTCGTCTGGAGTTCGATATAAAAGTCGCCGAGCTTGAGCCAACTGTTAAACGCACGGGTGTGAAAGTCCGGGGATTCCTGGACGAGTTCGAACCCGAGAGCTTCATAAAAGGATTTAGAGGCCGCGTAATCAGCCGTTTGGATACAGAGGTGATGGATTTGTTTCAACGTAAGGACATCCTTTCGAAAACGGACCGCAACCGGCGCTCCGTTGTTTAGTCTATATGTCAGTTTAGCATAGTTTAAACCGTTTCAATGCAGACGAAAAACTCCACCCGTTCAAGAAAAGAACAAGGTGGAGTAGCGATTACGGCGTGACGTCGATGACATGAAACGTAACATCCTGACCGTTCGAAACGGAATAGGCAATCGTCCCGTTGACGTAAATCGGTTTAGACGTCGTGTCTTCCATTTCGGTCAACGGGGCGACGGTTCCGCGCGTTAAGTCGGCATAAAGGAGCTGCGACGTGTTTTCACGGAAGATTACCCGATCGCGGGACAAGAAACGAAACGCATCGACGGTCGAATGCCGATCGGATAATTCATAAGTGAAGTCGGGTTGTTTTGAATCAAGCGGTAAAAAAGCAGCGTGTCCTTCTTCACCGGTTGCGACGTAATCGGCACCGTACTCGAAATCAATCAACCCATCAATCGGTCGTTGGAACCTGCCGTCATCACTCGCAAGGCGCGAGGTTTTAGTCCCGTCCTTAAACGTGCGGGTATGAATCAAGCGTCCGGCGTCGCCCGACCGGAAATCAAACGGTAAGATGCCGTCCTGTTTTCTTTTGGTTAGGTCGTACTGTTCGTGGACGATGATTGTATCGGCGGCTACATCAAAGGACTTCATCAGCGTTGTCGTCTTCTTCGCGGTCGCGTCATGGATCAGCCAGGAGAGGCGAGTTGATGAAGCGTCAAGCACCGGGATGGAGGCGTCGAAGCGGCTGATCCCTCGGTCAAGCAGATCCTGTTTTCCGTTTTTAAGATTGAAGCTATGAATCGTTCAGGCAATCCCGTCTTCTGCCGGCGCTGACGCGACCCAGAACAGGTAATGGGACACACCGGTCAATGAGCCAATCGTCTGATCGACCGTCTGGATGACTTCGTTCGTGTTCGACCCCGGGGTATAGCGGTAGATCGTACTGCTGACCTTGTTTTCGTTCGTCTGGATGAAGTGCGTGTAGTAGATCTCGTGTTCATACAGATACTCCGGGGCAACCTGGACCGTCTGCCCGACAAGAAAAGGCGACAGGTTGTATGAATGCTTCGTACCGACCGAGACCAGTGTCTCCTTTTTTTAGTAGAGTGAAAATTGTCAATCAGATGAAAAACGATACCAAAACGTGTAGACTGGTGAAGTACCTAATTATTGTAACAGATGGTCGGGTTATCCATTTTTTCTGGAGGTTCAGGTAAATCGAATATTTACATTCAGCAAGGAGTGCATCGAAATGGCAAGAACATTACGGAAATCAGCGACGGACAAATCAATCCAGGGTGTCTGCGGCGGACTCGCGGAACAGCTTGGCTTGTCGTCATTCGCCGTCCGCTTGATATTTATCTTTATTCCACTGCCCGTCAACGTCATCATCTACATGATTCTTGCGAATGCGATGGCGAGTCCACCACGGACGTTATGACACGAGTTTTAACTAAAAGGGAGGCAACCAAGATGAACAAACAGAACCGCGCGTCATCCTTAGCAGCGCGACTGATCGCGATCACAATCGGCGCCTTGATTGGAGTAACAATCATGTACAGCATGCAAGGAGAGTTCGACTGGAGTGTTTTTCTCGGCTTCGTCGGCGGAGCACTCCTGTTAGGGGGCATCAGTGCCGTAGTGGCCCGTAAGAAGCGGCACGCGTAACTGGTTAAAATAAGGGGGAAAAGAAATGAGTTATTGGATTTGTACGACCTGCGGGGTGCAGACGGATGAGGAGGCGGTTCAACCAACGACCTGCCGGATTTGCAGTGATGAACGGCAATACGTCAATCCGGACGGACAATCGTGGACGACGCGTGAGGCGATGGTCGCGTCCAAGAACTACCGGACGACGGTAACACCGGAGCAACCGGGTCTGATGAGCCTCGTGACATCACCACAATTCGGAATCGGGCAAACGGCGTATCTGGTCACCGGGTCAAAACGGCTGTTGTGGGACTGCATTACTTATCTCGATCAGACCGTGATCGATGAAATCAACCAACAGGGGGGACTCGACGCAATCGCCTTATCGCATCCGCACTACTATGCGACACAAGTCGACTGGGCAGAAGCGTTTGATGTTCCGATTTATATCCACCAGGCGGACGAACAGTGGGTGACGCGACCGAGCGACCGGATTATTTTCTGGTCCGGCGACCGGCTGGAACTGGCAGATGACCTCGTCCTGCACCGGATCGGTGGACATTTTGACGGAGCGACGGTCCTTGAGTGGACGCAGGGAGACGCGGGACGGGGTGTCCTGTTGACGGGCGATATCGTCCGTGTCGTCGCCGACCGGGCATGGGTCAGCTTCATGTACAGTTACCCGAACCTGATTCCGCTGCCGGCAACGACGGTAGCGCAGATGGCAAGACAACTTAGCCCGCTTTCGTTCAACCAGTTGTATGATGCCTTTCACCGCATCGTCGAGACCGACGCGGCAGGTGCGGTCGCGCGGTCGGCCGCGCGCTACATCGACGCGTTAGGCGGCACGGATGATTAACGGCCTGTACGAAGCCCATCTCCCGGTCCGGAATTTAAAACAATCGATTGCCTTTTACGAAGGGCTCGGGCTGACGCTCGATCATATCGTCGACGACCGGTTGGCGTTCCTCTGGATTGTCAAAGAAGAAAGTTGGCTTGGCCTCTAGGTCGCGGATCAAGTCGAACTCGACTACCACCCGTCCATCCGGCATATCGCCTTTCATGTCGAACTGGAGGCATTGACGGATGCCGTCGATTGGCTGACGGCGCGCGGTTACACGCCACGAAAAGCGTTCGGGTTCGAACCGACGGAACCATTCGTCATGGCACTGGCGCACCACGCGCACGCGAAGATTCATTTCAATGATCCGGACGGGAACAGCCTCGAGTTCATCTGCCCGGTCGACAATCCGCACCGGATCACGGGTACGATGTACTGGAGCGACTGGTTATATATGAACGCTCAAGCAGAGGAGGAGACCGATGAAACAAGCAATCATCTTTGATATGGACGGAACGTTATTTCAGACGCACCGGATTTTAGGACCGGCTTTAGACGTGGCGTTCACCCGGTTACGGCAAGCAGGGAAATGGCATGACGCAACACCGCTTGATACATACGAAGCGATCATGGGTGTCCCGTTACCGCAAGTCTGGGCGACGCTCTTGCCGAACCATCCGGAGGCGGACCGAAAGCTGATGGACGACTGGTTTCAACAGGCCTTGATCGAGAGGATTCAAGCAGGGCAAGGCGCCTTGTATCCGAAAGCGGTGACGGTATTGCAAACACTCCGCGTGGCCGGACACGACCTGTATGTCGCGAGTAACGGACTTTCGGCATATTTAGCGGCGATCGTCGAGCAGTTTGCGTTAGACCGTTACCTGACCGGCGTTTATAGTATCGAAGACGTCGATTCGCTCAACAAATCCGAACTCGTCCGGATGATTCGGACGAAACACGGATTACAGTCGGGTGTCGTCGTCGGCGACCGACAGTCGGACTTTACGGCAGCGAAAGAAAACGGCTGGCCGGCGATCGGCTGCCGGTTCGATTTTGCACAGGAAGCGGAGCTCGCGACGGCCGAGTATATCGTCGATGACCTGATGGCGATCACGCAGCTCGTTTAAGGAACAGAGAGGTGCCTCTCATCATGAGTTCGTTTGAACATATAGGCAGAGGAATCGCCTTTTCGCAAACAGTTGCCGTATGATGAGACGGAATCTGTTTGTAGTTAGAGGAGGCACGTCATGTTAGCAATTATCATTGGTTTAGCGATCGGCATCATCGTTCCGGTGCAGACGAGCGTCAACACGCGGCTGCGTGGAATTGTCGGATCACCGTTTACGGCATCCTTCATCTCGTTTAGTATCGGGACGGTCTTTTTAGTCCTCTTGACCCTGATCGTCGAAGGGGACTTCACATTGAACGAAGCCCTCTGGACGACGGAACCCCGCTGGATTTGGTTCGGTGGTGTTCTCGGGGTCATCTTCTTGACGGGAAACATCTTACTCTTTCCAAAACTGGGCGGGGTCCAGACGGTCATCATGCCCATCTTCGGACAAGTCATCATGGGGCTGTTGATTGACCATTTCGGATGGTTTGATTCAGCGGTCAACCGGTTGTCGCCGACCCGGTTAATCGGGGCCGTGCTCGTCCTGCTTGGTGTCGTCGGTACGGTCGCCTTAGGGGATTGGCTGGCGAAACGCCGGCAACGCGGACAACAGGAAACGAAGAACCTTGCGGAAGTCAACCTGACCGGTTGGCGTTTACTCGGCATCGTAACGGGGATGATGAGTGCGATGCAAGCGGCGATTAACGGGCATCTCGGAAGTGTCCTCGATTCGGCGATTAAAGGGGCATTGATTTCCTTCGTCATCGGGACGCTGACGTTACTGCTCGTGTTGTTGCTCGTGCGACCGAAGCTCCAAGTGGACCGGACGGCGCCAAAACCGTGGTGGATGTTCATCGGCGGTCTGATTGGTGCGACGTTCATTGCCGGGAATGCGTTCATCGTCCCGCTCGTCGGCACCGGCGTCGCCATCATCATCGTGACGATCGGTCTGTTGACGGGGAGTCTCTTGATTGACCGGTTCGGTTGGTTCGGGGCAGCCCGGACGCCGGTTACCGGCGTTCAAATTCTCAGCTTGCTCGTGATGATCGGCGGAATTGTCCTGATCCGGCTATAAAGTAAACGCCTTTCGAGATTCTTTTGAATCCCGAAAGGCGTTTTTTGTTACTTCCTTACACAGACACCTGCATTAAAACCGTGACGCAAAACTTCAACAAGACCGATTTTTTCATAAGTTACCCGATTCATGACATTTGGGAATTAAACAGCTGGTCGCGTGTCCCGAAGCGCAACGCGAGTTTTAACAGGAAAATGTTTAGAATCAGTAAACCGATCGATAACAGAATCAGGAACAGCGTATCGATAAAGAATAATCCGCTGATTTGACCGATGATTAATCCGATGAACGGTAAGATGATGATACCGCTCAAGTTTTGTGCTTCCTGGTACGTACTGACCCGTGTCGAGATCAATAAATTAATTAACGCCGTCGTCAATAAAAGAATCGGTAACAGCAGAAAGAGTAACACCCACCACTGGGTCGAGGGAAAGCTGACTGAAAAGCCGTTGACGGAAATCAAAGTGTTGATGACGAGCAGATTTATCAAAAAGCAGACGGCGGAAATCAGGTAGGATGAGGCAATCGAGATCAGCAGCTTGCCGTAAAACAAATCACGGATGGTGATTGGCGAAAACAGTAGGCTTTCTAATGTATGCTGTTCCTTTTCACTGACGAAACTATTGGCAGCGATGACGGAACATGTAATGACCGGAACTAACAAAAATAACGTCACGAGCGGATAGTTTAGGAACAAATAAAGCAATTGTTCATTAAACGTCAGTGTCAGGACATCCGGACTGGCCGTAGTCGCCAAAAAACGATTCAGTAAATCAAGCACTTCCGGATCGGTTAACGTGGACGGATCAAGCTCGATGATGAACCAGGCGAACCCGATTGGAAGGACGAGCCCCATCAAGACCGGGATGATAATCAACGTAAACAGCAAGATCTTTTTTCGGAAGAGTTGGATGCTGTCTTTTTTAATCACGGCAAGCACGAGTGGTAAATTCATTTCGTTTCACCCCTTAACTTAAAATAGACGCCTTCTAAATCACGGTCGATTATTTGACACTCATACACCGCGTAGCCCTGATCAATGATTTGTTTCAAAAAAGGACTGATGCACGTTTCGTCTTTAAACGATACTTCAATCACGTCAGAAGCAACAGGTGCAACAGCTGTTTCGAACATCGTGTGGACGGAACCTGGTGGAAGGTTTGTCCGGATTCTGACGCGAATCGCAGTTTGGTGACGCTTCAGTAAGTCCGCGAGTGTCCCTTGATCGATGAAGCGGCCTTGTTCGATGAAGATGTAGGCGTCACAGACACTCTCCAATTGGTAGAGGAGGTGCGACGTGATGATGACGGTCGTTCCCTTCGTTTGATTCACGGACCGAATCATATCCAGGACCTGGCGAATGCCGTCGGGGTCCAGTCCATTCGTCGGTTCATCCAAAAATAAAATTTCCGGGTCATGCAGCATTGCTTTAGCGAGCGCGAGTCGCTTTTTCATACCGGTACTAAACGTATGAACATAGGCATCGCGGACATGGGTCAAATCAAACTGGTTCAACAGTTCAAGCAGATGATTTTTATTTCTGACATCGTATAAAGACGCGTAAAAAGTTAAATTTTCAAGCGCCGTCATGTCAGGGTACAATCCCGCACTTTCGGTGACGATGCCAGCTTTCGTACGAAGGGCTTCAATCGGCTGATCATCATAACGGACCGTGCCATGCGTCGGGGAGATCACACCGTTCATGATTCGAATCAGTGTTGTTTTCCCGGCACCGTTCGGACCGATCAAGCCGACTACTTTTCCCCGCGGAATCGTAAGCGACATGTCTGATAAGACAAGCCGATCACCAAACGTTTTCGAAATGTTTTGTAATGTTAGCATCTGTTGTATCCTCTCATGTTCTGAATTACTAAAATGTATGGGCATTGCCGAATGAATTATTGTCCTATGTTTCTATTTCTAATTTTATCCAATTCAAGCGGTTTTTCCAACTGAAATCATTAATTCGTACATATAGTTCAATATGTAGCCAAAGTCATATTGAGTGATAAAAGCATCTGTCCTTATTTAGAAGATGCCAAAAAAAGATGCGTCATCTAAACGTATTAAAGCGTATTCCGTCTCGACAAAACGGCATCTGTACGTAAAATCTTTAAGCTTCATCAATCTTTTTTCATTGAACGGATGAAGAAAAAACAGGAAGTGGTCACGATCATGATGCCGCAATACAAGAGAATCCATGTGATGGTGAAATGGAAATAGAGCGAAAGTGAGATTAACGCATACGACAGCGGGACTAAGCCGTTCGACGCCGCATTCACTAAACTCATGACACGTCCCATCATCGGCTGTTGGCTCGTCGCTTGAATGGTCGTCAAGAGTAAGACGTTGATGACAGCGGACAGTAACCCCATTGTAAGCAACAGGACGACACCTTGAAAGACCGTTGAGATTTGACCCAGTGCGGCTAACCCGATGCCTAATCCGCCAATCAGTAGAAGCAGTAAGCGGATCGACTGACTTTTGATATTGCGTAGTCCTATCAAGGCAGCACCGAGCAACATGCCGATTTGATACGCTCCTTGCAGATAACTTAAATCGAGGGCTTGCCCGTGCAGCACACCATCGACTAATAACGGGATTCCCATTAAGAGTGGACCGAAAAAGAAAAAGTTGATGATGATTAAGATGAACAGGATCTTTCGTAAATAAGGTTCAGAAAAAACATAACGGATGCCTTCGATAAGTTCAGCTGTTGCAGACGTTGAACGTCGGTGTTCAACACGGCGTTCGCTAATGAATAAGGAACAAAGGAACGTCACAGACAAAAAACAGCCGACGACAACAAATAAAAGAGTGAACGAGTAGGTCGTTAAAAGAATCCCGCCGAGAAGCGGTCCGGAAAATAAGGCGAGTTGGTTCGACGTTTGGACAACGGCATTTGCCCGTGTGAAGTCTTCGGATGACAGGAGTAACGGAAGGAGTGAGGAGCTGGCGGGTGAAAAAAACGCATCGATGCAGCCGAATAGAAATGCGAACAGTGACAACTGAATGATTCCTAAGGCATCATTTTGATAGACAAACAAAAGGGCGATGACGAAACCTAACCGGAATAGACTGGAAAAGCGCATGATCATCGCCTTTTTGAAGCGGTCAGCGATCACTCCGCCGATCAACATGAGAAAAATTCGCGGAAGAAGCGTCAACATCAGGACGATACCGAGGTAAGCCTCCTGCTGCAGCACCCGTAAGATATACCATTGTTCAGCAAAGAGGTAAGTCGATAGTGCAAGAAAAGAACATGTACTCGCTAGCCAAAGACTAAGAAAGGAGCGGTTTCGAAAAAAGGCATGATTTTCATTCACCGTGCGTTCATACATTAGCGTTTCTCCTTCCGTTATTTTTCCTCGAATAATGCCTCATCGATTTCAAACCCGGTCGCCATGATATAAAAAAGTTTTTTGTCGTCTTCCGTCACGCATTGATCTTCTAACTCAGCCAGGAGATGCCGGTATTTTTTTGTGAATTCTAAAAATTGTTGTGGTGTCGTCGCGATTTCTTTTTGGACGGACAAACTGGTCCACGCTTCGACATCGGAAGAACGTGGTTGAAAGGAGTCGTCCGGCGCAGTCAGGACACGTGTTTTCGCGCGGTCGAGGACTTCAAGGTAAGAATGGCGAGTCGCTTGTTGTGTCTCAACTAAATTAAGCAAATGATCAGCTGGGATAAAACCGCGTGCGACGGATTGATAATACTTTAAGACGTTTCCACCCTGAATCTCTTCTTTCACTAACGTTATCAGCTGGTACTTTTCGAGTTCACGTAAGTGGTACAGGATTTTTGCCCGGGAGACATCCAGTTTTTGAGCTAATTGGTGACCCGTATGCGGTTGTTCAATCAAGTGCATCAACATCTTTGTCCGCATCGGGTCACTGATGACCTTCAACTGTTCATAGTGTTCTAAAATCAAAATCGACTTTTGCATCATTTCCAACACCTCTCATCATTAAATAAACCGGTTAATAAAAGTTAACTGTTAAACAAATCATAGCGGAAGGAGCGAAAAATAGCTAGTGTAATTTACAAAAAAATCCAGATGCAGTAGTTGACGATAAAAAAAGATTGCGGAGGAGGACCCTCTACAATCCACGAATAGACATCCGCTGGTGATGCTGCACAATCAATTCGGTCAATTCATCAAGCGTCCCACTGCAGGGGATGATTTCCGGCAAATGATAGAACGTACTCGTCGTCTCGAACCGGTCATGTGTCTGATCAACACAATGGAGAAAAATCGGCTTGTCTTGTCCTAGGGCGATTCCGAGTTCGATATGGCTTCCTTTACCTGCCGGCAGCAAAATGATGACGCAGTCCGAGAGCGTGATGGCCTGCTTTTCAGCATGACCAATCGTTTGCAGTGCCGCTTTACTCGTTGCCCGTTCGTTTTGGGTCCAATCATACGTCAGCGAAAATCCGCGATCAATCAGTTTATCCCGTAATATCCGGACGTTCGTGATATTTGCAAAGCTTGAACCGATATAAAACTGCATCCGTCTGCTCCTTTCAGCATGGGTTGTCAAAAAAATTTAATTCGCTTACTTCACCTTCAAGATGACTTTCCCTTTCGCATGACCGGATTCCGAATAGGCGAGTGCCTCCTGTGCCGCTTCAAACGGATAGACGCGATCGATGACCGGTTTGATTTGCCCCGTCTCAATCCATTCCGTGATGTGCTGCAGTTGTCGTCCGCTCGGTTTCATGAACAAAAACGTGTATGTGACGCGGTATTTCCGCTCGAGAAAGGCCTCGCGGACCGTCAAGAGACGAAATAACATCGTTTTTAAAAATCCGGAACCGTACGCTTTACCGAACCGACCATTCGGCAATCCGGAAATCGAGACGATTTGTCCACCGGGCCGGACGATTTTAAAGGCCCGTCTGAGCGTCTCGTCGCCAATCGTATCGTAGACACCGTCATAATCATGTAAGACCTCGTCGAACGCGACGGTCCGGTAATCGATGATTTCGTCGGCACCGAGTGCTTTGACAAGGTCATGGCCGGCAGGACTGGCGGTCGTCGCGACATACAGTCCCATCGCCTTCGCCAGTTGGATGGCGAACGTCCCGACACCCCCGGCACCGGCCTGGATCAAGATTTTTTGACCCGGTGTCGCTTGTAAGACGTCGTGGAGTGCCTGATAGGACGTCAAACCGACGAGCGGGATCGACGCCGCCTCTTCGAACGATAACGCCTCCGGTTTTCGTGCGAGTAGGTCTTCATGAATCGCGATGAATTCCGCGAATGTCCCGATCCGCTGTTTTTCGGCGCGTCCGTAAACGGCGTCGCCGACTTGAAACTGTGTTACCGCGGAACCGACCCTCGTGACGATGCCGGCAAAATCGTTGCCGAGAATCAACGGGAACTGGTAGGGAATCAACAGCTTGACCTTGCCGTCCCGAATCTTAAAGTCAACCGGATTGATGCTCGCGGCATGAATTTCGACTAAGACATCATGTGCGGAGACAACGGGAAGGGGCTGTTCCGTTAGTTCGAGTGGTACGTTTCCATATTTTTCAATCGTCATTGCTTTCACCGAGCATCCACCCTCTCTGACAACTCTTTTTAACCAGTGTATCACGCCTTCCGATAATGCTATACTGAAATTGGATAGGGAAAATATGGGATTAATCAGTCGTGAAAGGTGGGGGACGTGTTGAAGAAATGGGGAGCACGGTTATTACGGGAATGGATTCGCATACCCCGCTGGATGAAACGTGCCGTTCCTTTAGTAATCACGCTCGTGCTCGTCTGGCAGCTTGTCAGGACGATGCTTGATTTTGAGATAGGAGCGGTTACGTTCAGTGATGTCATCATGTGTTTGATTGGTGCAGGTATCATCGTCTTCTTACCCAAGTTTGATTCGAAACGATAGGGAGGTTACATCTTGTCAAAGAAAAGCGAACAGGAACAACCGTTAACAGGGGGAAACGTTTCTGCCGTCAGTCGCGCAGGCGACACGGTCCGGCGGGAACAAAAGCCGGACAGTCCGCGGATTCACCGGCTGCTCGTGCACCTCGAGAAAAAAGAGTATCCAGCAAGTCCACGGTTTCTCGGAATCGATCCGCAAAACCGGGAAATCCTGTCGTATCTTGACGGGGAGGCGGGAAACTATCCCCTCAAGGCCTACATGTGGTCGGAGGCCGTGTTAGAAGAGACGGCCCGGTTACTCCGTCAGTTTCATGATGCCACGGCAGACTTCGAAGTACCCGCGTCATGGGAGCCGCTCGACAATACGCCGCTGCCGTATGCAGTCATCTGTCACAATGATTTTGCCGTCTACAATGTCATTTTTAAGGACGAAAAACCGATCGGCGTCATCGACTTTGATTTAGCGGCACCCGGACCACGGATTTGGGACATCGCCTACACGTTGTATACGTTCGTCCCGCTCAGCCGCCATCATCACGATGAACACGGGCGACAAGTCGACTATGACCCCGTTACGGGACCGGACCGGATCAAACGCCGCATCGACATCTTTTTAGCGGCTTACGGGATGCCGGAATTAAAAACGCAATTGTTTGATACGTTACTGCTGCGGATTGAAGCCCTCCTGTTGACGATTCATCGTAAAGCAGCCGACGGGGAGGAGGCGTTTCAGCGGATGATTGAGGAGGGGCATGCGACGCATTATGAGCAAGAACTTGCCTTTATCAAGCAGCATGGCGTGACGTGGTTCGATTAAAAAGGAGCGATGGTGCAAATGAAGACGGAAACAGATATCGTCCAGATGTTTGAACGGGACCGGGAGACAAGAATACTTCTTGAGGCGGTCGCGACACTCGACTTACCGGACTGGTGGATTTGTGCCGGGTATGTCCGGGCGAAAATTTGGGATGTTTTAGAGCAAAAGGAAGCGACAGCGGTGGCGGACATCGACGTCATCTATTTTGACGCATCCGACACGACGGAAGCGACTGACCAAATGCTGGAAGCCCGACTGAACGAACAGTTGCCGGACTACCCCTGGTCCGTCAAAAATCAGGCACGGATGCATACCAAAAATGACTTACCGCCATACCGGTCGTCCCGCGACGCGATGGCACAGTTTCCGGAGACGGTGACGGCGATCGGTCTGACGCTACAAGCGGACCAGCTCGATTTTTTCACGGCCTACGGTGTTGGTGATTTGTTGCAGCAACGGCTGCAGCCGACGCCGCTGTTCCAGGCGACGGCACGGCAAGTGATTTACCGGCAACGGCTGACGGAAAAACAGTGGGGAAAGAACTGGCCGGGTGTCCATGAAGCGGAGAATGAAGCAACTTGAGTGAAAAAAATTTAAATCGTTGAAACGAAATCCGTCGGTTACGCGGTCTAACAGGTAGTGACAGACAGAAAGGGGAGAACGGGCGATGATCGGTCGGCGAAACAAGCGGCAACCCGCGTTTGACGATGACACGTTTCTGATGTTTTTGACGCGTCATGATACCTATCTTTACAAGATGTCCTACCTGTACTTAAAAAATGACCAGGATGCGCTCGAAAATGTGCAGGAAGTTGCCTATCGCGCCTGGAAACACCGCCGTACGTTATTGGACGCGACGATCGCCAAAACCTGGTTGACGCGGATCGCGATCAATTGTGCGCTCGACATGCTAAAGAAAACCCAAGGAATCCGGGTCGATTATGCGACGGCGGCAACGGATGTCGCCGAACCAGTTATTTTCGAGGAGCGACTCGTCAATGATCTTTACTTGCAGGAGCTGCTCGAAGTGCTCACCGTAGCGGAACGGACGATCCTGTTCTTACGGTATTACGAGGACTACACACTGCAGCACGTCGCCGATCTCCTGCAAATACCTGTCAGTACGGTCAAAAGTACACTCTACCGGGCGATTCAAAAGGGTCAGGCCAAACAGGTGAAAGGGGGCGGGGCAAAATGAAAGAGCAGGTCAAACGCGCAGTGGATTCAATCGATGTGCCCCGCGGACAGGTCCGCAGTCATTTGCTCGCCGGCGTTCAGCAGGCACGCCGTCCGCGCTTCGTCGGACGTAAGACCGCGACAGGACTGGTTGCAGCAGCACTCCTGTTGACGGTCGGTGGCGGCATGCTACTGGAAGAGACACCGCCTGCGGCAGAAATCGTACGGACAGACGGTGCCGTCGTCGTCCCGAACTGGGCGCAGGACGAACAAGTGGAGGGCAGTTCGACCGCAGGCAGTATGCTCCCCGGGCTCGTCTATCAAAATGAGCTTTATCTTGCGATGGAGACACCGCTGACGGATGACGTCCGTGCCCTGCAAGGGAAGAAACTGGGGCGCGTGACGGCAACACTTGAGGAAACGGGTGATACTACCCCTGAAACACTGGAAAGTGGCTCGAACCTCGGACCGGTCACTTTGTATCGGGTCGACGGCTATAAGCCGTCCGTGCGCCTGTTCGCTGTAGGGGAGGAAGAAGGCATAAAAAAAGTCTGGCTACTCGAGCGCCAGACGGGCTTCGTGCTGAAAACAGGCAACGATTTTTTCCGGGATTTAAACCTCGACGCGCCGGTCAGACGCCTCGCCTATCAAACATTTGACCAGTGGAACGACGACGAAACGGCACAACCGATGACAGCGGACAGTCGGTACCGGGCTTTCATTGATGCCTTGTACGAGGCCCGTGCGATGACACGCGAAGAAGTACCGCCAGAAGTCACGGATTACAAAACAATGAAGGTCTTACGCGTGACGCAAGCGGACGGGATCACAGTGTCGCTGCGGCTGATTGCAGGCGGCTACGTCGTCTATCACCAACTGGGTGTCTTCTTTAAGGTCGACCCGGTCGTCTTCAAAGCGATGTGGGAGGCGTTGTGACGGTGGCATCGATCGTCTTTCGAAAACCATAAAACGGACGATAGCCGAGTTGTTCGTAAAACGAGTGGGAGGAAGCGCTCGCGAGAATCTCGAGCCGTGTCGCCGGATAGAGGGCGTGGACGTGTCCGAGCAAGGCTTGTCCGAGTCCCTGCCCGCGGGCACTGTCCGCGATCAACAGCTCACAGATGTAGAGCGTGATCGCCGTATCCGTCATGCCACGGATGTAGCCGGAAACGGTGCCGTCGATGACGACGACGTAAGCAACGTTAGACGCCGCAAAGGCGCGTTTTGTTTCGTCAGCACGGGCGACGAGATTACTCCAGCCTTCAGCCGCATTCAACCGTTGAATCGCCTCAAAATCGTGGTCCGCGTAGGGGCGGATTTGGTATTGCAGTTCTGACATGGTAAAAACTCCTTTTTGTTGGTCATTCTGAAGCAATGTGCCTAATTCGGACCAGTCGTCGATCCAGTCCGTACACGGGGGCCGACGCGTGGAGCCGTTTCTTTTCCAAATCACGTTCATCCCGACTTGCTGCGCACCGTAAACGTCGTTTACGGGATGGTCGCCGATGTAGACGGTCGCATGTGCGTCAAGGGCACACTTTTCTAAAAAGTAGTTAAAAATAAGCGGGTCCGGCTTTTTGATTCCAATGTCTTCCGAAATGAGGATGTGATTGAAATAATGTACAATCCCTAAAGCTTCTAAATTGGCGCGCTGGAAGTCAGATGCGCCGTTTGAAATGAGGCCAATCAGATAACCTTGTTTATTTAAGTTGTTTAACATGACCGTCGTATCAGGATACGCGATGCAATGGTCTGGAAAGAAAACGAGGTAATCGTCGAATAATTGACGCCACGTTACCGTCGTGATCTCGAACTCTTGAAGTAATTGTTGATAGACAACATCTTTTGAAACGTAACCATCATTGTCTAATGTGATGAAGCGACGCGAATAGTCCGGCAGTGAAACAGGCTGTAAGTCGTTAAAAAAACGCTGGTATTGTCCCGTGATGAATCTTTGTAAGGACAACTGACGATTCAGAAGGGTACCGTCTAAATCAAAGATAACAGCTTGAATATTTTTAATTTCAATTACCGCCATTCCTATAATAAAATCAAAACATAATTTCATTATAATGGAAAAATGACGACTATAGGAAAAAATGTTTATACTGTAGAAAACGGAGGATATACATGTCCCATTTCGATACGAAAACGCCGGGACGACCACTCGTCATTCTGCCCGGTCTTGGCTGCACCTATCATGAATGGTATCCAGTCATTGAATCATTAAAACAAACATTTCGCGTGATTTCATTTCACCGCCATGAACTGATGAACACAACTCAAACCGGGACAGTTGCGGTCGCTTTGCAATTGCAGGAATTACTGAAAACTTTAGACGTCACGGAGCCGGTCCTGCTTGTCGGACACTCTTACGGCGGGCTGTGTGCCCAACAGATGGCGCATGATTACCCGGAAACCGTCCGTGGACTCGTTCTCGTCGACTCGACATCCGTTCGCTTACGGCAACTCGATTCCTTGACGTTACCGGTCCTCGATGAACTGTCGACGGATCAGGTCTGGCTTGACAAGTGCCGAAGTTACGCGGAAATGACACGTCACGCCTTATGCGAGGCCATTCGACCAGAACTGACACACGAGCAACGGCAGTTACCGGTAAGCGTCCAACGAGAGCTGCTCGATTTCCAAACCGATCCGTTGCTGTACGGCGAAATGGCCACCGCCATCGAACAGTGGCAGAACGACGCTGTTACGTTGGAACGGCGCGGTCGACTCGCTGATCTTCCACTTATTGTGCTCGGACGCGACAAGGAACTGGCCGTGAACAGCGGAATCGAAGAGGGGTTGCCGGAAGCGGAGCTACGCTTGCTTGAGGACACATGGAAACGATTGATTTGCGAACAGGCCGACTTATCGACTCAAAGCGAACTACTTTTTGTGGAGCAGGCAAGTCATGCGATTCATCTGGACCGACCGGACGCCGTCCTTGATGCCGTCCGCCGAATCGATGAACGCGCGAACGATTAAACTAAAAGGAGCGAAGACATATGGGATCGCGGATCATGCATTATTGTATTGCGTCATTGCTCGCGGACAAGCTGAAACCGGAGCCCCGGAGTGATTTTCTGTTAGGCGGGATTGCACCGGATATCCACGGTCTGATGGGCGTGCCGAAAGGGAAAACCCATTTCAAGGACCTGGATGAGAACGGGAAGAACCGGATTAACCTGGACCGCTTTTTGCATACATATGAAACACGGTTAGCGGAACCGTTTTACCTCGGTTACCTCTGTCATTTGATATCCGATCAGGTATGGTTAGCGTTTTACCTCGAGAAGGTCGCGTACGTCTCACGCGAGCAATGGCAGGCGGATTTAGAAAAATCTTACAGGGATTTCAACCGTTTAAATGGTCGGATTATTAAATTATATGAACTCAAACTCTCTCCGCTAACGGTTCCTTTGTTTGAAATCGAAGGCTATGATCAGACTTATCTGCCTACTTTAATTGACGAGTTGGCATTGGATTTTCAACTTGATGCCTCATTAGAAACCGAGAAGCTGGAATTTTATAAAAATCACAATCAAGAAATTACTAGCTACATCAATCAAGCTGTAAACAGTTGTTTAAAAATCCTTTCGAATCAAGTTGGTATTACCATCAATCAGCATTTTCCTAGTTTCTTTCATTCAAAAAGCATAAACTCAAAAAGGGAATGATAGAAAGGAGATTAAGATGGTGAATCAAAACAAGAAGCACTTTTATTGTAATGTTGAACTTTCTTTAGATGTCATGGGCGGTAAATGGAAGCCTTTGATTATTTATCATATCGGCGGAGCAAAAATCCTCCGGTTCGGCGAATTGAAACGAAAAATACCGAATGTGAATGAACGTGTCCTTTCAAGACAACTAAAAGAGCTGGTAGATGCGGGGCTTGTAAAAAGAACAGTATATGACGAATTGCCATTGAAAGTCGAATATGCGTTAGAGGACTTGGGACAAGCATTACTGCCGATTTTGAAAGAGTTGGGCACTTGGGGAAAAACCTACCACGAAACGTATGAGTATGGTGAAATTTCTTTTAGCGAGGAATACGAGTAAAAAACATAAAAACGTGAACTGTGCGCCTTTTACTAAGGGGTGAACGGTTCACGTTTTTTGTACTTTAATGTCCGTACGGATAAAAATGTCAGTACTTGTTTGCCGATTTTCCGGGATATATACTGACGAAGTACTTTACACATTAAACATACAAAGGACGTGGCAATATGACATTGATCAACACATTACAAACACGCTACTCTACAAAAGAGTTTGATCAGGAAAAACAAATTTCACAGGAAGATATGGCAACAATTAAATCACTCCTTCAACTAGCACCTTCGTCAACAAATGTCCAACCGTGGCACTTTGTCATCGCATCAAGTGAAGCAGGGAAAGAACGGATTGCAAAGGCGGCACAAGGCTTTTTCGGATTCAACGAATCAAAAATCACCGGTGCAGCAGCTGTCGTGATCTTTGCCGCGAAAAGCGACATTTCAGACGAATATTTACTTCATCTGACGGAAAAAGAAGATGCGGATGGCCGGTTTGCTGAAGAAGAATTTAAGCAGGCAAATCATGGGGGGCGAAAAATTTTCGTTGATTTACACAAATACGACTTTAAAGATCTTCAACACTGGACGGAAAAGCAGGTGTACTTGAACTTAGGGTCATTCCTTCTCGGCGTCGCGGATTTAGGAATCGATGCTGTCCCAATGGAAGGACTAGACATGAAAGTATTAGATGAAGAATTTAACTTACGCGAGCAAGGCTTCACTTCAAGTGTCGTCGTTTCATTAGGCTATCGGGCTGCTTCTGATTTTAATGCATCCTTACCAAAATCGCGACTCGAGCAATCTGAAATCATCGAAGAATTCTGATGAATATCCTAATCACCGGTGCTACAGACGGAATCGGACTTGAGACAGCAAAGATGCTAGCCGAACAAGGTCATACGATATTGTTACACGGACGGAACGAAAAGAAGTTAACCGCTGTGTGTAAAACTTTGAAAAACTCGACAATCGTACCTTTTGTAGCAGATTTGTCTAGGTTAATCGAGGTTAAGCGATTGGCGGAGCAACTCTCTCATGAGGTTTCCGGAATCGATGTGCTCATTAACAATGCCGGCGTCTACGGTGCACCCGAAACGGTTACTGCTGAAGGTTTAGACATTCGGTTTGCCGTAAATACAATTGCTCCTTATACGCTGACAAAAGCGCTTCTGCCATTGATGTCTTCAAGTAGTCGCGTCATTAACGTTTCGTCAGCAGCTCAACAAGAAGTAGAGGTCGATGCCCTTCTCGGAAAAAAAGTATTGCCTGACGGGGATGCATACGCTCAAAGCAAGTTAGCACTTACAATGTGGACCATCGAAATGGCGAAACAGCAAGCACCTGCCTTTATCGCTATTAACCCTAAATCACTATTAGGAAGTAAAATGGTCAAGTCTGCATTTGGCATTGAAGGTCATGATGTGAAAATTGGCGCAAAAATTTTAGTGGACGCCGCACTTTCAGACGAGTTCAAAAATGCTTCTGGAAAATATTACGATAACGATAGTTGCCAGTTCGTAAATCCGCATCAAGATGCATCCAGTCAGGTCAAACGTTCAAGGCTTGTTCAGATTCTAGAGAAATTGATTCGTTCAGACGGTGCTCCTGAGCATGACGAAATCAGTCGGTAAGGCGAAGCACCATTCATTCGCTTATATAAAAAGTCCGTACATCTTCCGCGTTTTAAAGTGTGGAAGATGTACGGATTTTTTTTGTTGATTTATCAATGTACATGGCAGCATCAGCTTGCATGATGAGCTGCTCGACATCTTGTGCCATTCCGTTCGCGAAGCCCGAAGCGAGAGCGATATGCATCTTGTCCATTTCAGCATGAATGCCTGCTCTTAGTGTTTCGATTTCTTCAAGCGTCAAGTGTGATTCGATAATGGCAAACTCGTCACCGCCAATGCGGTAAACGTTTTGGCTATGCTGCTTTAGAGCGAACGCGGTCAATTTGAGCAATTCATCTCCGGCAGCATGACCGTGATGATCATTTTGAATCTTTAAGTCGTTTAAATCAAATAATAAGATAGCGAGTGGAACGTTTTGACACGGCATAAGTTCCGATATCATATTATCAAATTGATAACGGTTATAAAGTCCTGTCAAAGCATCGGTCCTGCACCGTTTCTCTAATTCATTTTTTTCAGTTATCGCTTGTTCAACATTACGTATGATTCCTTGGATTGCGACAAGTTCATCATTTTCATAAATCGGAGTTGTATACTCCTCAAACCAGACATATCGTCCATCATTCGTCCGCCACCGTTGTAAAAAGGCGGTATCATAATTTCCCGTACCTGATATCTTTGCAATCAAAATATCAAAGTCATCCGGATGAATACGGTCAAAACAAACAGCCGGATCGGCGTAGCTCGCATCGACGACGCCATCACCAATATGTTCATCAAGCGACGGGCTGATGTACCGAAAGCGTTGGATCGGTTTCACTTCGTAAACGTAAATAACATCTTTCGTATGATGTCCGATCAGTTCAACTGATAATTGAGAAGCTTCATCGGGTTTTTGAAGTTTGGTAAAGATTAATGCCATGATAATACCAATACTCATTCCTAAAACAAGCATGCGGATTCACCTTCTTGTATTCTATATAACCTATATAATACCATGTTTTTTGAATTATTTTACTTTTTTTACACGACGATTTTTTAGGTTTCCGTTCTGCTTCCATCCAGAACTGTAATTCCTTTTTTTGAACCGGATGAATTGTTCCTGTCTTTTTCGGGTATCGAGTGGATAGGAACTACTTGCAATATACGAGGAATTGAACGGGTTGCGATCTGCTTTAAACAAGAAGCTGCTTCATCCTTTCCGCGTGCATCTACGGACGATCGACTGTCCGAATTGCAGACAACACTTAAAGGAGAGAATGAAATGGGACATGACCACGGGCACGACCATGCACACACTGGAAACAAACGTGTATTATTGATTGCTTTTTCCATCATCACACTATTTATGATCGTTGAAGTGATTGGCGGATACTTGACGAATAGTTTGGCACTTCTCGCTGACGCCGGACATATGTTAAGTGACTCGGCGTCACTCGCGATTTCGCTCGTCGCGTTTAAGCTCGGGGAACGGGCAGCGAGCGGCAGTAAGACATTCGGTTACAGACGTTTCGAAATCCTGGCTGCCGTCATCAACGGTGTCGCTTTAATCGCGATTTCGCTCTATATCTTTTATGAAGCGATTCGTCGTTTTACAGAGCCGACGTCGATTGCCTCGACAGGGATGCTGATCGTCAGTGTCATCGGTCTTCTCGTCAATCTGCTTGTCGCTTGGATCATGCTACGCGGGGGCGACGTCAAAGAAAACCTGAACATGAAAGGTGCCTATCTCCATGTCTTGAGTGACACACTCGGCTCGATTGGTGCGATTGCAGCAGCCTTGCTCATCATGTTTTTCGGTTGGAACTGGGCCGATCCGCTCGCAAGTATCATCGTAGCGCTGCTCGTCTTACGAAGTGGTTACTTCGTGACGAAATCAGCCGTCAATATTTTGATGGAAGGTGTCCCTGAGAACGTCAATCTCGAAGAAATCACCGCGACGATTCAAGGGACAGAGGGTGTCAACGACGTCCATGACTTACATGTCTGGGCGATCACGAGTGGATTGAATGCCCTGTCGTGTCACGTCGTCACGGACGGGGACATGTCGATTGCTGAAGGGGAGGCGTTACTTCAGGAAATCAAGCATAAGCTTGAAGATCAACATATCCATCATGCGACGATTCAAATCGAGACTGCCAATCACGAGCATAGTGATGCCTTACTTTGTGAACTCGAGGGGCGTGCCGCACCTCATTCGCATCACCATTAATTAAATGGATCAACATCATGCATCGTTCACGACAGCTGTCCTTTTGTTTTAAAGGAGTTGATTAGATAATGGATCATCATTATTCGCCAAGTGAATTTAAAGATAAGATGTATGCCGATTTAAAAGTAACACCGAGCGACTCCGTTATTCTCATGTGTTCAATCTTCATTGCCTCAATCGGTCTGAACATGAACTCCATTCCAATCATCATCGGCGCGATGCTCGTCTCGCCGTTGATGACCCCTATTTTAGGTGTCGGATTTGCATTATCCGTATCCGATTTAACACTCCTCAAACGTGCGACGAAATTATTGATTGTCCAAGTGTCCGTCAGTCTGATTGTGGCAACGTTATACTTTTCCATTTCACCCATCACGTATGCAAGTAATGAGATTATTGCAAGAACGTCACCGACGATTTGGGATGTCGTGATTGCGTTTGCCGGCGGGACGGCAGGCATCATCGGTGCGCGAAAAAAAGTAAGCAATAACATCGTCCCCGGTGTCGCGATTGCGACCGCTTTAATGCCGCCTCTTTGTACGGTCGGCTATTCGATTGCGACGATGAATTTGGACTATTTTTTAGGGTCGAGTTATTTATTCGTCATCAATTGCGGCTTCATCACGATTGCGACGTTCATCGGTATTCGGTTCATGGGCATCGCTTCTGCAGTGAATGCTAATAAACGTCAAAACCCTCGCATTAACATTGCACTTGCCGTCCTGTCCATCCTGATTACGATCCCCAGTATTTTTTCTGCCGTGACGTTAGTCCAGGAAAGTGTCATCAGTACCGGGATCACGTCGTTAATCGATGAGCAGTTCGCAGAAAACGTGGTGATTGACCAGTCCTATGATGAACAAAAAGAACAATTGACGGTGACGGTCACCGGGAAACGCCTGTCTCAAGAAGAGGTGACGGCAATCGAATCGAGCTTACCGGACTATGGATTAGCGGATACAGACTTGGTGATCAATCAGGTCCCGGACATCAACGCCTTGACGGGCGAACAAGCAGCAGCCGTCCTGAACCGTTATCTCGAAGAACGGTTGCGTCAATCCAACTGGTTCAGCAACCGGTCATTCAATCTTGATGAACTTCCATTCCAATTAAAGGACTGATTCGATGATTGCCTTTTTCATATTGATGCGAAACATGTTTCATGTCGTCCGAATCCTGTTTCGCCAAGAAGAACAGAAAGCGGTCATGTTTTCCGTCGTCTTCTTACTCGCGGTCGGAATGTTCTTCTATCATAGCGTCGAAAAATTGACGTATCTCGATTCCGTCTACTTAGCGGTCATGACATTGACGACGGTCGGCTATGGTGACGTTCATCCGATCACGCCACTCGGAAAAATCTTTTCGATGGTCTACGTGTTGCTTGGCATCGGGGTCCTCAGTGCCGTCATTGCCAACTTCAATCGGGCGTTAAAAGAATTTCATCAAACGAAACGGAAGCCGAAATGAGGTCTAAAGGAGGAGGGGAATGATGTGAAGTTCAATCTGGTTTTTATCTTCTACAGTTGCTTACTCGGGATTCTCGTCGGTGTAGTCGCGTCACTTTTTTTAGGCGTCGTCAACGCATTGATTCATCTTGTGTGGACGACATTACCGGAAACGTTTGACAGCACCTGGTACCCGATTTGGATGGGAGCGACGGGTGGGGTGTTGATTGGACTGTTTCAGAAATACATCGGGGATTATCCGAAGACGATGCACGAAACGTTACGTGAATTTCAGGAAACCGGACGGGTTACGTATGAAGGGGCGATTATCAAAAACAGTAGCGCGGCATTACTTGTCTTAACGTTCGGGGCAAGTCTTGGTCCGGAAGCGGCACTCGTCAGTATTTTGGGAGGATTGATGACGTGGATCGGCGACCGGATGACGTGGACGATTCATAAAAAGGAACAATTGCTTGAACTCGGGATCGGGGCGATGTTAGCGACGATATTTTATGCACCGTTCGTCGGTGTCAGTGAAGCGATCGAAGAGGGAATCGCAGAACGTCGTTTTCAATCAAAACTGACGAAAGCCCTCTTGTACGGGATTACGACAGCGTGCGGGATTTTAGCGTTTACGTTGTTGAACCGCCTCTTCCCGAGTGCTTCCGTATTCGGTATCAGTACCCCCGAAGTCAATTGGACGCGGGAAGTCCTTTACTTCATAGTCCCGGCAATCCTCATCGGGGCAGGTTTCGGAGCAGTGTTTCTTCTTCTTGGTCGATGGACGGACCAGCTTGCAATCAAATATCCATCACCGCTCGGACTCGCAATCAGCGCCGGACTCGCCATCGGTTTGTTTGGTATCTGGTCACCGTATTTTTTATTTTCCGGTGAACATGAACTATTAGACTTTTCAAAAGAAGCGCTCGATCAATCCATTCTCTTTTTAGTCTTGCTTGCGCTCGGAAAAGCTTTGCTGACGAATATCTGTTTTTCATTCGGATGGCGGGGCGGGAAAATCTTTCCGGCGATTTTCTCAAGTACCTCCATCGGCTTCGCGTTTGCCATCTTGTTTCCGTATACACCCGGGTTACTCGTCGCCGTCGCCGTTGCTGCGAGCTGTACCGTCATTTTGAAACAACCTTTCGTCACGGCGACGTTGTTATTATTTTTGTTCCCACTTCAATTCTTCCCGTTCATCTTATTCGTCGCAATCTTGATTAAACAAATCTCGATTCGAATCGAAGGAAGTATCAAGTAAACGTCAGACGAGTCATGCGGTCCTTGATTTCTTCAATCAATCTCTTTTCCTGCTCCAGCAACGAATCACGAGCACAGAAAGCACGACGAACACGACCATCCAGGAGACGTGTTTCATGGCAAATGTGGCAACGAGATCCCAGCGTTCCTTTAGATAGTAACCGCTCGTCATGAAGAGCAAGGACCAGACCGTAAAGGACAGTGCCGTTGAAAGTAAAAATGTCGTCAAGCGAATCCGGACCGTCCCGGCACCAAACGCAAAAACCGTTTTCCAGAGCGGGGACAAGAGCAGGTACCAGCCACCATACTGGTGTAAGTTGTGTTCGGCGCGTTGCAAGCGGTCCGGACGTACGTGAAGCCACTTCGTCAGTACATGCAGCAGCCGTTCACCGCCGAAGTAGCCGAGACCATATAAAACGAGTTGTGACAGGATGAAACCGATGACGCCCGTCGCAAGCATCAAAACGTAGGAGAGCTGATTCGTCGCCACTAAAAAGCCGGCATAACTCATGATCAGTTCGGTCGGGATAAAGTGGGCGAACAGGGCGAGAAAGACACCGAGATACCCATACTGGTCCATCCAGATTTGCCAGTTTGTCATGTCATTTCTCCTTTCGAAGTCGTGTAGCGGCAGCCCGCACCAGAAGTTTACCGAATCGTTACACGCCCTTCATAAATGAAACGGTCGACATCTCCGATAGACTCGACGAGGAGATGATACGCCATGAGACCTAGAAAAAGAAAACGATTGCTGAGTGAACAATTGAACGGGTGGTTAATTCCGTTAGTCGGAATCGGCTTACTGACGATTAGTTTACTGAGCGTCTATGAAGTATATCAGACATCGACGAAGTCAGTGACGGAACGGCTCGAACGGGAGTTGACGATGCTCGATACAAGCGTCAAAGCGATTGCGCTGACCTATCCGGAAGCGAATAAAGCGCGGAATCAAGCGGTGAAACGGACGAAAAATCAACAGTTGGCGGATCTTGCGCAAGATGATTATGAAGCTGCGTTCGAAACGTTCCGTACGAAAGATCAGGTTTTCCCGGCAATTGCATTAACGAACACCGAGCAAACCACCGTCCGGCGCGACTTAAACACGAAAACCGTCACGACGGTAACACATGGAGACCGGTTCATCCTGGCAAAAGCGATTCAGGAACTCGATACGATCGTCTTCTTATCGGTCGACCGGGATCAACTGATCGGTCCGGCCAAGGCACTGGCATTCGAACTCGGGACCTTAAGCCTCGCGGTCCTATTTTTCGTCAGTCTGCTAATCCGCTTCCGGATTAAACAACAGCTGGCCCCGTTATCCGTCCTCTCGCTGAAGATTGAAGAGGCCCACGCGAAACGGAACTATCGGCCGCTTTCACTTAAGACCACCACGTTTGAAGTCGAACAGTTAGTGTTCCAGTACAATCAATTGATGAACCAAATCACAAGCTTGACGGATGAACTGGGCAACACGAGTAACCAGCTCAAACAGATGCAACCGGAATTCATGAGCCAGCTATCGGCAACCGAGGAGTCGGTGACCGCCATCTCAGAAATCGCCACTTCCTTGACCACCCATTCACGGGAAGTGGAATCTGTCGTCGAAGAAACGGATCAACTCCTGCACACCTCCTCGTTAGCGTTAGAACGGATGAATCAATCACTACAAGAGAGTCAACGGACGCTCGTCCAGTTCCAGTCGGAGATCGTACAGGAAGAAACCATTCTTGATGCGTTGAAAATCAGAACGCAGACGTTACATATGTCGTCCGATGTTGTCTTGCGGTCACTACACAGCACACGTGAAAAAAATGATTCGATGAACCACTCCATTCAGCAGATTCAACGCGTCGCTGAGGCGACACGACGGTTATCGCTTAATGCCTTGATAGAAGCCTCGCGCGCCGGTGAAGCGGGGCGTGGTTTCGCAATCGTCGCAAAAGAAGTCGAACTGCTATCGCTTGACGTGACGCACTTGATTCGGAGCATCAATCAAGCCAACGACGAATTGACAGCGAGTGTCACGACGATGGAAGGCGATTTAAGCCAGATGACGACCCACATCAATGACACGTTCCAACAGTTAGGTCAAGCGACGGACGGGATGACCCAGCTATTTTCCGGTTCATCCCGGATTGAAGAAGCATTACGACACGTCGAGCTGGAACGCCATGCGGTCAATACGGTGAATCCAGCAGTCGCCTCGCACCTCAAGACCATCCAGCACACCTTACTGACGTTACAAACGTACGGCAAGACGCTGGGTGATCAAATGAATGTGAACATCGCGCGGCAGGAACAGTTAAAACGTCATGGAGATACGATGCATCAACAGGTCCAACTCCTTGAACGAGCGATTGATGCAAGTGACCACACCTTGACTAGACGGTAAACAAAAAACCAAGACACACTCCAACGTAAGCACGGAGTAACTCTTGGTTTATCTCTGTTTCACGTCACAGCGTCAAGCAGCCGCGAAAGCCACGACTCGCATAATAGGAATCCGCTCCATTGTGATAAACGAATACCGTATCATACCGGCGATCGCAATAAAGCGCACCACCTTGGTCACGAATCGATGATGGCGTTGCAACCCAACTCGACGTTTTGAGGTCCATCGGTTCGATTGCTTGCAGCATTCGGTATTGCGCTTCTGTCAATAAGCTGACCCCCATCTCGGTTGCCAGTTCGAGCGCACTCGTCGCAGGTGGATTTTTTTTACGTTTCTCGCGGGCAGCCTGGTCATAACAGCAACTGCGGCGACCCGCCGGACTTTCCTTGACGCAATCAAAAAAGGTTAAGTCATCGGGTGCGTCCGGGTCCGTGACGAGATCCGGTTCACCACCGGTCTGTTCCATTCGTTTGAGAACCGCTAAGGCATCAGGCTGTTCCTGTAAGCGTCTTTCGACATTACCCCAGTCGACATTCGGGTGCCGGTGCATCTGTTCCTTGAAGCGGGTTTCGAGTTGTTTCAGTACTGTCTGTTCTTCTTCCGTTGCAGTCATGGGTAATACCTCCATTCTTCATCTACTACTCGTTACAGTCAGTATACCCACTTTCACTGTAAGATATGAAAAATCCGTGTTTCCTGTCACTTCGGAAGGAAACACGGATTTGATTAACAGCTCTCTAGTCATTGCTCCAAATAGCGGTAGAGCGTACTTTTGCTAATCCCCGTTTCCTGACGGATTTCAGCGAGGTTGTACTGTTTGCTTTGATACATTTCGATTGCCCGTTTGACATTGGCATCTGCTTTACGCGGGCGGCCCGTCTGTTTCCCGTCCGCCTTCGCTTTCGTCAACCCTTGGCGTGTCGTCATACTGACGACATCGCTTTGCAGGGCGACAAGATGTTCGACGAGTTCTCGAAACGAGTGCGTGAGCGGTTCGCGGGTATCGATTTGTTCCCGGATCGTCACGAGGTATGCTTGCTTTTGTTCGATTTGTTCAAGCAATTCAATCAAATGGCGCGATGAGTCAGCCAAGACATAAAGTTGCGAGACGACAACCACATCCCCCGTCGCCAGTGAAGCGATTAACTGTTCGAGCGCTTCCCGTCGTTTGGACGAAGCGTGTTCTTCGATGACTTGGCGTTCGGGTTTGAAGGCTTGAACGGCTTCCATTTGAAGGATACATTCCGGATCTTCATAAAACGGACGCATATAACTGATAATCATAAAATTCTCCTCACATCGTACACTAGTCGTAAAATCAATCGTCCCAAAACAGTTCCATTATGATACTTTAAGTGGTACGCTTAACGGACATTCAACGAAACCATCCATTCGGGTCCCCCTTAGTATACGGGAAACCCTGTAGGGGTGGAAGGAAAGGTGGAACGAAATTGATGAATTTGACACTCCGGGAACAGTGGTTCTCAAACATCCGCGGTGATATTTTAGCGGGAATCGTCGTCGCCCTCGCATTGATTCCGGAAGCGATCGCCTTCTCGATCATTGCCGGTGTCGATCCGATGGTTGGCTTGTATGCCTCGTTCTGTATCGCCGTCATCATCGCTTTCGTCGGCGGACGTCCGGGAATGATATCGGCAGCGACCGGTGCGATGGCACTCCTGATGGTCCCGCTCGTCAAGGAACACGGACTGGATTATCTATTAGCAGCAACGATTTTAACCGGTGTCATTCAACTCGTATTCGGTATCTTGAAGGTTGCCCGCTTCATGCGGTTCATCCCGAGAGCCGTCATGATTGGTTTCGTCAACGCACTGGCAATCTTGATTTTTATGGCACAAGTCCCGCACTTCGTCGGGATTTCAACGTTGACGTATGTCATTGTCGGCATCACACTCGCCATCATCTATTTGTTGCCGCGCTTGTTCAACGCGGTTCCGGCACCACTCGTTGCCATCATCGTCTTGACGGGACTGACGATTTACTTCGGCTTCGACTTACGGACGGTCGGAGATCTTGGAACGATCGAGCGGTCATTGCCATCGTTCTTCTTACCGGACGTTCCGTTCACATTCGAGACGCTCGGCATCATCTTCCCGTACGCACTCGCCTTGTCGATCGTCGGATTGCTCGAATCGTTGCTGACAGCAACGATTGTCGACGACATGACGGGGACGGAGAGCGAAAAGAACCGCGAAGCACGGGGGCAAGGGATCGCGAACTTCGTCACCGGTTTTTTCGGAGGGATGGCTGGATGTGCGATGATCGGACAATCCGTCATCAACGTTAAATCCGGGGGACGTGGTCGACTTTCGACGCTCGTCGCGGGACTGTTCTTAATGTTCTTAATCATCGTCCTTGGCAACTGGGTCATTCAAATTCCGATGCCGGTTCTTGTCGGGATTATGATCATGGTTTCAATCGGAACATTTGATTGGTCGTCCTTCACCTATATCCGAAAGGCGCCGAAAGCCGATGCAATCGTTATGTTGACGACGGTCATCACGGTCGTCGCAACACATGATTTATCAATCGGAGTCATTACTGGAGTCATCTTGAGCGCCTTGTTCTTTGTCGCGAAAGTCTCAAAAATCAACGTCGTCAAACGACAGGAGAAGGATCAGACGATTTATACCGTCCAGGGACCACTCTTCTTCGCTTCCGTCGATCACTTCATCGCATCTTTTGATTATGAGGTCCACGATACTGCGATCATCATCGATTTCTCATCGACACAAATCTGGGATGATTCAGGAGTCGGTGCCATCGACAAGGTAATGTTACGCTTGATGTCGAATCAGAATAGTATCACGATCCTTGGATTGAATCCGGAAAGTAAACGTCTCGTCGATCGCTTGGCGATTCATAACCGACCGGATTCGAAGTCCTCACCTCATTAACCTGAAGGAGTGATTTGTATGTACAATCATATTCTATTAGCCGTCGACGGTTCTGACCATTCTGTCCGTGCAGCGGAAGAGGCGATTAAACTCGCACGCTTGAACGAATCGAGCAAGATTGAGGTCGTCTTCGTCGCAGACTTCGCGAAAGCACGCGAAGAAGTCTTGCATTCGGAGGGGAGCGGAGCGCTAGAAGTCGCACGGCGACGAAAGCTCGGACCGGTCGAAGAAAAGCTCGAAGCGGCAGGGGTGTCCTATTACGTTACAATCCTCCGCGGGGAACCGGGGCCGGCCATTGTCGAGCATGCGAATCAGCAGCCGACGGATATGACGATCATCGGTAGCCGCGGGTTGAACTCGCTTCAGGAAATGGTCCTTGGCAGCGTCAGCCATAAAGTCGCGAAACGCGTTAAAAGCCCCGTCATGATCGTCAAATGACCGGACGAAGGGATATGCTCTAAACAAAAAACAGACCACTTTGTTGCCGTTGCACACAAAGTGGTCTGTTTTTTGATTTTAAAGGCGCATGCCCGGAGACAGTTTGACGACGCGGTAAAGTATGAAGGCACCGACCAATAGAATCGGATACGTCGTCTCGATGTGTTTGACGAATACAATGAGAATCGGGACGGCAATCAATAGGCCGAGCAGGACATAACTGATTTTGAGTAATCTGCGCTCTTGTTGCCGCAACACGGGGAACCAACCTTCAAACAGCAGCAAAAGCAGTTGTCCGCCGTCGAGCATGATCAGCGGAAGACAGTTCGTCAATCCGAGAAAGAGACTCGTCGCAGCGAGTAACTGAAGCAGGACCGTCACGGTGTAAGGACCGTCCGGCAAAAGAGACGGCAGACTATCAAACAGGAAGTGAACCGGATACGTGACCCACGGTGTTATCAGGTGATACCACCCGCCCACTAGAGATTGTGCCGGATTCATGATTTGCAGGACCGAGAGACAAGCAAGCGGGACGAGGACGATGCTCATGATTAGTCCCGAAGCGACGAAGACGATCCGTCTAGCGCGATTGACAGCAGCGTCAACCGGTAAGACATAACCTCCGAGTAACAGCAAACAAAGCTGGTAGGTGACTCCACGGTATGTTGTCCGCGCGAGAACGGGACCGAACCCAACTGACAGGGTGCGGACCTGTATCCGGACGAGCTTGGCACCTGCGACGTGCCCGAGTTCATGGAGGAGCGTCGCCAGCAAAAAAGTCCCCAATAATACGAAATACGACATGATCTGCTCCTTTTAACGCGTTAATTGTTCTTGAAAGATGAGACGAAACTTCGGACGAACGTCGATTTCGATGGTTTGGACGACTTCGTCTTGTTCCAAGGTCAGTAAAATCCGTGCAGCTTCCCGGTCGTCTTGAATGATTTCAAATGACGAAAGTGCCTCTAAGGAGATACGCGATACCAACCGATCGTCGGAACGCTGATTGACTTGAAGGGAAAACTGACCGCTTGCCAGTGTCAGGCGAACGATGAACTGTTCGAAGGCATTTTGAAAGCGGTACGTCGATTCGTCGTAATAGAAGAGCGGAACCGGTTCATCCGGTTTTACTGAAAATAAGGACAACAGGTCTAGTTCTTTAGGAAACGACTTCACTAAAATCCACTCCTTTGGTAAAATGAACTGACTTTCATATCATACAGTATTTTACAAAAGAGGGTACAGTGAAATTGGAAGCAATCGTAACAAAGGAGGACAACTAGTGGGATACATAACAGAATTAAGAAAATTCATCGGCAGTCGACCGATTATCAGCGTCGGTGCGACAATCCTCGTCATCAATGAACAAGGACAACTTTTGTTCCAACACCGTTCCGATACAAACGATTGGGGATTACCGGGGGGCTCGATGGAACTCGGAGAAACATTAGAAGAAGTCGCAATCCGGGAATTATATGAAGAAACGGGACTTGTGACGGACAAGGTCAAACTCATTGGTGTCTTTTCCGGACCACGCTACCAGTTCACATACCCGAACGGAGACGAGACGGATAGTGTAATCAACCTGTTCCACGCGCACGAAGTCACGGGGACATTACAAATCAATGATGACGAAAGTTTTGACTTGGCATACTTCAGTCAAGATGCGCTCCCGGAAAAAATCGAAAAACGGGCACATGCCCTACTACAGGAGTCAGGTGCCGCGATTTGGGCATTACATCACTCTTTTGAAGTAAAGGATTAAACCAAGCATGACAAAAAAAGCGCCCGGCGTCCTTTTGAACAGGACATCGGGCGTTATCTGTTACTTCGAGACAACTGAAATGCGCTCTTTATCATGGCGATTGTGTTCGACCTCGTCCGCAATGGCGACGGCATAATCGGCGTAACTGATGTAACTGTCACCTGCTGCATTGACAGTCAAGACGTCTGAAGCGAGTTGGTACGTTCCTGTCCGTTCACCTTCCGGATCGAAGAAGGCTGCCGGACTGACGAACGTCCAGTGTAAATCGGTCGTCTGTTCCAAATCAATCAAGTTGAGCGTCTGACTTTTCGCCGTCGGAAGGTATGCTTCCGGAAAGTCCGGTGTATCTGCTAAGCGTGTCGTCTGTTCCCGGTCGACGAACAGGCTGCCGGCGCCACCGACGACGATTAAACGCGTCGCCGTTCCGGATAATGCCTCCATCAAATGCCGACCGAGTTCGACATGCTGCAGTTCATCTCCAGGCGCTGCGCCAAAGGCATTGATGACGACATCGAATCCCGACAGGTCGTCCTTCGTCAATGCAAACGCGTCTTTTTCGAGGACGGAGTCGTGTGTCGTCCGGGTTACATTACGGACGATTGCCGTTAATGCATGACCTCTTTCTGCTAATTCTTTTAAAATGGTTCGTCCTGCTTTCCCACTTGCACCGATGATCGCAACTTTCATCTCACATCTCCTCCTTTTAAGTTTATGTAGCATGACACTTGTAATCATTTTAGTTACAAAAATTTATTCTGTCAAGGAAATTGACAAAAAAACATCCCCTCACTAAACTGAAGATATTGGTGGTGAAAACAATGATCAATAGTCGACTAGCGGTCGCAGTGCATATACTCGCTTTAATCAGTTCAAGTGAAGAACAACCGATGTCTTCCGAAATCATTGCCGGGAGTGTCAATACGAACCCTGTCGTCATCCGTCGCCTGACCGGTCTCCTGCGAAAAGCAGGACTGCTCAAGACACAGGCGGGACGGACCGGTGCAATCCTGACACTAAAGCCGGAAGATATCACATTGCTGATGGTCTATCGTGCTGTTGAGCCGAAAGAAGACTTATTCATGATGCATGAGTCCCCGAATCCGAATTGTCCGATCGGCCGCGAGATTCAAGGCGCGCTCGAGACGACGTTCAGCCGGGCTCAACAGGCGTTAGAAGCAGAACTCGCAGCAGAAACGTTAGCTGATGTCGTCCATCGTCTCATTCCGAGATGATGGTGGTCGTGTCTGGATTTGTAAACGGATTCAAAGGAGGATAAACGATGCGCTTAGTCAGTTACTCTGCTGTGAGTGTCCTTTTATCGTTTTTATGTTTTACGGGTTATGCGCTGTTAAACAACTTAGAAAATGAATTTCTTTATCAATTTGGAACGTTTGCCGTGACACTTTTTTCATTTTTGTTCGGGATTCCCATGTTATGGATTGCCGGGCGGTACCCTTTACCGTTACGTCTCCTGATTTATCTGACGACGTTGACCTTCGCCATTCTCTTGTTTATCGGTGGTTATCAAGCGTTTGGTCAATCATCCATCGATATCCAACTGAACGTGCTCGGAATCGTTCGCTTTGCCGTCATCGCCTGTCTGTTTTATGTGATTCCGTATGAAGTCTGTGCAAAACGGGTTAAACGTCCCTCTGTCTCGACGTAAAACGATCTTTTTTTTAAGGTCGTTTTTGTTTTGCAGGATTTTCCAAATATATCACGAATTCCATTCAGGACAAGATGAATTTAAGGAGGAAATCAGATGAAGGATACATTTCAGTGTCAGGACATCGGTAAATCATTTTCAGGGGACGGTATCGAAACGAAGGCACTTGACGCCGTCAATCTGACGCTCGACGCAGGTGATTTCATCTCAATCATCGGACCGTCTGGATCAGGAAAATCGACATTGCTTAGTCTGATCGGGACACTTGATCGACCGACGACAGGGCAGCTATTGTATGGCGACCGCCCGATCAATCAGTTGAAGAGCAAAGAACTGTCTGATTTCCGGTTCGAGAACGTCGGATTTATCTTCCAACAGTTTCATTTGATTCCGACGTTGACGGCACTTGAAAATGTGATGGCTCCATTGTTCGGACGCAAAGTTTCCTATGATAAGAAGGAGCGGGCACTTGCCTTACTCGACCAAGTCGGTCTTGCAGAAAAAGCCAGCTCGTTGCCGTCCCAGCTCTCCGGCGGACAACAGCAGCGTGTCGCCGTCGCCCGGGCACTCGTCCATGAGCCGAAGTGGCTCCTCGCGGATGAACCGACGGGGAACCTCGATACGGAAACCGGGGAAATCATCTTTCAACTTTTAAAACGGTTGAACGCTGAAAAAGGATGTGGCGTCTTATTTGTCACCCATGACCCGGAGCTTGCTGACCGCGCCAATCGAAAAATCGAGATGAAGGACGGACTCGTCATCGCGGACTCGCGACTCGTCACGGTCTGACGGAGCACCGATTTTGTTTTCGGACGGCTGACCCTTTACACTTATCAGTAAAGGAGGCGACGCACGATGCGACTTGGCATACTCGATCAAGTCCCGCTCCACGAAGGGGATACGATCGAACACACGATGATGCGAACAAAACGACTCGTCGAAGCAGCAGAACAGCTTGGTTATGAGCGCTACTGGTTCGCCGAACACCATAATACGAATGGTTTACTTAGCGCGGCGCCTGAATTATTCATTGCCCGGATGGGGAGTGAGACAAAAACGATTAAGCTCGGGACAGGCGGCGTCCTGTTGCCGCAGTACCGCCCATTAAAAGTCGCGGAAAACTTTTCGACGCTCGAAGCCTTTTATCCGGGACGGATCGAACTCGGAATCGGCAGTTCACCAGGCGGGAGCGAGCGGACACGAAGTGCCTTGACGGACGGGGAAGCGAATAAGTATTCTGAGTTCCCACGCTTGATGGATGAATTATCCGGTTTTTTAACTGATTCGTTGTCCGCAAAGCATCCGTTTCGGATCGTCAAGTCGACGCCGCGCCTCACGCAAACGGCTCCCCTCTATTTGCTCGGTCTGTCACCGAACAGTGCAAGGCTCGCGGCAGAGCGGGGGATGGGGCTTGTCTTCGGTCATTTCATCAATCCGGACCGCTGGGAAGAGACATTACGGACATACCGCGAGCAGTTCATTCCGAGTGCGCAGTTCAAGGAGCCGACGGTCATCGTCTGTGTGTTTGCGATCTGTGCCGAAACGACAACAGAAGCAGAACAGTTGGCGACGACACAAGATGCTTGGATTCAAGGGATCCGGCTCGGAAACTCGATCGTCCCGTCGTTTGATACCGTCGGGACGAAGGACTGGAACCCGGAACAATTAAAACGGATCCAACATGACCGGCGCCGGACTATCGTCGGGACGGCGACGGAAGTCGAAGCAGCACTCGAACAGTTGGCAACCCGGTACGGGACGAATCAATTTTTGTTAATCAACAATGCTTACGACCAAGACAAACGGCTCGAATCGTACCGGTTGATCGCCGAACAGATGATACAGCACTAAAAAACGGCCGACGATGTGTCGGCCGTTCTTGTATACTCCTTATTTTTGTGATGTCGGACGGATCAGGATTTCATTGATCGAAACATCATCCGGTTCACTGACCGCATAGTTGATTGCCCGAGCAATCGCGTCGGCATCAATCGCCTGCATGTTGCCGATTCCTTGTTTGATGTCTTCATCCGTGATGTGGTCTTTTAACTCCGTATCGACGGCTCCCGGTGAAATGATTGTCGCGCGAATGTTATTGTCGACTGATTCTTCCTTCCGGAGACCTTCCGTAATCGCACGAACGGCAAACTTCGTTCCGCTGTAGACAGCGCTTGACGGCATGACTTCGTGACCTGCGACGGACGAGATGTTGATGATATGCCCTGATTTTTGTTTTCGCATGTACGGAAGGACAGCCCCGATTCCGTAAAGAACCCCTTTGATGTTGACGTCAACCATCGTATCCCATTCATCCTGCTTGTTTTTATGGAGTTGCGACAACGGCATCAGACCGGCATTGTTGACGAGGACGTCGACTGATCCGTACGTCTCCTGTGCCAGTTTCGCGAGTTGTTCGAGTTGCTCCGTCTTTGTCACGTCCGTCACTTGATAGACCGCTTGACCACCGAGCTGCTCGATTTCTTCTTTTAATGCTTGCAACCGCTCTTCACGACGTGCTGCGAGGACAAGTTTTGCACCATTCTTCGCAAGTAACTTCGCTGTGGCTTCCCCGATACCACTTGATGCACCTGTAATGATGACGACTTTGTTTTCAGCCATGATTGATAACCTCCTGTAGTAGTTGCTTCACTGATTTATGTTCACTGTTGAGTTATTGCCTGTTTTGCTGCAGGACAAACCTTCGGATGACACTTATGAAAAAAAGGAGCTGGTTCGTATGAAACGACGGACGATTCGTTTAATCGTCATCTTACTTGTGATTGGATTTATTTTCATCATCGAACCATTCCGAAATCAACCGCCGCTTCCTGACGTGTCGGTCGGAAACCAAACGATCCCGACGCAGCAAGGGTCCTATTGCTGGCATGGTCTCATACGGGGACAATGTGTCGACTATATCTACACGAACCCGCTCGAAATGACAGAAAAATTGAAGCCGACCGTGGTCCGACCGGAGTCACCGATTACGATTGCCTTTCATGACGGCCCTGCGCCGGACGATTTAAAAATCGAACAGTGGCAAGATGCAGGGACAAGACAGACGGTTCCGCTGCAAGGCGAACAACTCAAAGCACCTGATGCGCGCGGAATCTATGTGTATCATGTCCTTGCTGATTGGGAGCAAGGGGACGGGAACTCGGCTTTCGTGATTGAAGTGAAATGACACGTCGAAACGGGTAAAGACGAGTAAGGTCGTCGTGTTTAAGCAGAGAGGATGAAAAAACATGAGACTCGAAAACAAAGTGGCCATCGTGACCGGGGCGGCGTCCGGAATGGGCAAGAGCATCGCGGAGCGGTTTGCAGCAGAAGGAGCACGTGTCATCGTGTCTGACATTCAGCTGGACGGGGCAAACGCAGTAGTCGCGGCGATTGAAGCAGCCGGTGGGACGGCGACCGCCATCAAAACGGATGTCACGTCTGCTGAAGCGATCAAACAACTGTTTAACGAGACGTTAACGGCTTACGGACAACTTGATATCCTTGTCAACAATGCCGGAATCATGGACGGGATGGAAGGGGTCGACGAGCTGACCGATGAACGCTGGGACCGCGTCCTCGCCATCAATACGACGGCCGTCATGCGGACGATACGGCTCGCGATTCCCTTATTTCGTGCACAAGGTTCCGGAAACATCATCAACAACATCTCAATCGGTGGACTAAACGGAGCGCGTGCCGGTGCTGCGTACGCCGCCTCCAAACACGCTGTCGTCGGTCTGACGAAAAACACGGCGTTCATGTATGCACAAGAAGGGATTCGCTGTAACGGAATCGCGCCCGGTGCCGTCGAGACGAACATCGGACAATCGATGACGAACATCAGTGAGTTCGGGATGGGACGGACGATGCTCGGGATGGGCTTGAACCCCAGAACCGGACAACCTGACGAAATCGCACAGCTCGCTTTGTTTCTTGCATCAGACGAGGCGAGTTTCATCAATGGGGCAATCGTCGTTGCAGACGGGGGATGGAGTGCCTATTAGGCCGATAAGACGAGAGCATATACTATAATAGGGCAATAGGCTGTAGCGTAATCAAGACGACGGACATCCCCGTCATCTTTTAATTTGTCCGAAAGCAAATAACGCTTGTTCAGTCCGATTTTTTAATAAAATACATAAGAAAAACGAATCTCACTGTTAACGATCAACAGTAAAAATCCGTTCGCGGACAGTCGTTGTTTTCAATTGTTTCCGGGCATCAATCGAGTCACGGATATGTATAATGTATTGTCGTCCTTTCCGATACCCAGAGCGAGGCGGTTTAATCCGCAACTCTTTCCCATCGATGACAACGAGTTCATTTTGCATCCGTTCCCCCGTCGAATCCGTGACGGTAACGGTTCGGTTCGAAACTTGATCAGCGCGGAGTCCATGTGAAAATTCAATAGCGAATGTATGATACGTCGAAATCGAACGTGTCCGTGATTTGAAGTGCGGGTCGTCTGTTCGTGCTTCAAGGGAACAGTAACACCCTGTGAAGACTAAACAAACAGTCAGGATGATGGAAAATAACGGTTTCAAAACAAGGCTCCTTTCGTCATTTACTTCATTTTAATACAAAATATGGTAGTATTCAATCCGTCTCAGGACGGAATACTAAAATTTTTTCTTCAAGGAAGGTGGAGTGGGGTGGTATACTCGAAAGCGAGAGAAAGGCAGTGAGAGCGTATGACAGAAAGCATGAGAGAAATTATCGTCTCCATCCGGACAAGTTATGATTTTAAAGCAGACCAGGGACGTGCCGTCCGCGTCGTCGAGTTTCACGGGCGTCGGACGACGACGATCGACACCATCAAACAATCGACACCGAAGCGGATGATTTTGCTCGAGATGATTCGGGCCGTCAATTCATTTAAAGAACCATTCCATATCATTTTTAATGTCGAATGTAATTTCGGCTTTAAATATTTGAATGATGAACGCAAGTGGGAAAACCGCGATCTTGGTGATACGTTTAACGAAGCGATCAAGCAAGGCGGGCACACGTTCGAATTACGTGACAGCTCTTTTTACGAAGGTGGAAAAGACCTGCAAAAATGGTTACTCAACATCTTAAAGAAAGCAGACTGAGTCGGTCTGAAGGGGGGTTCTATCGTTACCGATAGGATTCCTTTTTTCTTTAGGACTCCCGTGACTTACTAATATGTGGTAAATTTGTTGGAAGAAAGATTCTTTTTAAGAGGAGGTACGCTCTTGAATCATGTATTGCGTCGGTCGAGCCCTGTCGTCGTCAGCTCCTCGATCCTCTATTTGATTGTCTCGAGTCTCGTCTTGAGCGGCTATTTCCGAATCGCCGTCGCCGATCCGTTCAGTTGGCTGTTTTACTTGGGAATTTTGCTGTCGGCCTGTTCGATCGTACTACTCAGTCAAATGCGACACGTGTATACCGGCATCCTGCAAATCATGTTAGTGTGTCTGCTGCTTACGATGACCGGACTCATGACGGTGATGTATGGACTGGAAATCATCTTGAACTGACTTAAAACTTACATGAAGAGGTGTGTACAGATGAACAAAGAAGACCATCAACTTGCGAGAAAACTTTTAACGACCTACTTAACCGGAACCCAACTCGCGACGATTCACTTGGCGAGTTTCGTCAGCCTGGATTTCATTAATCTCTACGATACGATGAACCCGGAAATTTCGTTACGGATTGAAACCGATCGCCTCTATTACGGGGACGTCGAATCGTCAAAAGACTGGGTCGTCCGTCATATGACGAAAGAAGAGATGTTGCATCTGATCGTGACTTTACATACAGAACGGATTACCGGTGTACGCATCGGAAAAACGATTCCGCACCTTTTTCTGACGTTCAGTTCCGGGAAGACACTCGTCGTCAACGGCTCGGATACGTATTACGAATCCTGGACGGTCGATTTACGGTTGAACGCCGAAGCGACGGCCTCAATCGTCGCTGTACCGGGGGATGAAGTGGCCGTTTTCGCCAGTGATAACGCCTTATTCCAAGATCGGGTCATGGAGTGACATGAATCCAGAAATTCTTACACTGACGAATGAACTGGTGGCTGAACGATACCCTGAATCCTTAGCCGCAATGATCGCCGGCAGTCATGTCCGCGGACGGGCGACAACAACGTCTGACATCGACCTGATTGTCCTCATGCCAACAGGAGCACGCACCTACCGGGAGTCGTTTCTGTATGAAGGATACCCCGTCGAAGCGTTCATTTACACGGAAGCGACGATTGGTGATTTTTTCGACGCTGACCGTGCGCGTCGTCGTCCCTCGCTGCAACGGATGGTCGCGGAAGCGGTGCCGGTCCGGGTGCATCCACTCGTCGACCGGTTGAAAACGGAAGCGTCGCGCCAATTGCTTGCCGGACCAACGCGATGGACGGTTGAACAATTAAATCAGAATCGCTATTTTTTGACGGATCTGCTCGATGACTTCATTGGGGTAGAGGACCGGACGGAAGGACTCGCCATCGCAACACGTCTTTTCGATCAAGCAGCTGCCTTTCACTTAACGGCATCCGGACGCTGGCTCGGTCAAGGAAAATGGTTGCCGCGTGAACTCGCCGCCCTCAGTCAAGCAGATGCTGACCGATTCACGGATGCTTTCGAACGTTATTTCCGTCATGATGAGAAACAACCGGTCATTCAGTTGATCGAGACGTGGCTAACACAACATGGCGGACGACACTTTGATGGATTTTCCATCGGGACATAAGACCTGCTCTTGTTGCGACGAGCAGGTCTTTGTTATGCTAAAGAACTAGACGAAACCATCAATCGGTTGAACGGACCGTCGCTTACACAAGGAGAGAATCGCATGAAGAAACAACTTGTATGGCTCATCAGCAGTTTCCTCGTCGGGATCGGTTGTTTCTTATTTTTACAACACGACAACCATTCCGCAGCGTTCCATGATCCGGCCCCTGAGTTAACACCGCAAGCGGTCGTCGCCGGTTTCAACAAAGATGCGACCATTCAGCTTACGACGAAAGAGGTCTACTGGACAGAAACATTAAGCGACACGCAAGCGATCGCTTATGCAGAGACGCAGACGACGCGCTATTTGATTGTGTTACGGCGCAACGAGGCAACGTACGCCGTCACCCACGTCACACGCCGTACCGTACACGACGGACAAGAGTGGGCGGAAGCGGATGTCATCGAAACGGACGCCGGCCGCTTCTTGATTGTTATCGGTGAAAATCACCGTCGCCTGATTGATCATTTGACGATCGCGCCTTATAAGGTCTCGTTGACGAACGGCGCAGAAGAGACCCGTGCCATCGAAGCGATGACGCGTACATTTGACGTCGCAACGAAGGAATGGTTCCATACGGTGCAAAAGCTCCCGCAAGCTTTTTCGAAATCACTGTTCTTTGATCTCCACGCGGTCGACGCCTCAGGCGCAGAACGGTTCCGCTTCCTGTCGAACAGCATCGACTGAAGCATCAAGAGTGGGCACTCGTCTTCTCGTTCGGTATACTAGTTGCAGTGAACAAGGGAGGAATCGGTATGTGGATTGTAATGAATCAACTACGCGTTGTCAAAGGGAAGTCCGATCAAGTTGCGGCGCGCTTTAAGACGACAAAAGGGATTGAGCAGATGGAAGGATTCATCCGGATGCAAGTGCTCGTCGATATTAGTCAGGACGAACATGATGTCGTGACAATTATGACGACATGGGGAAAACAAGCAGATTTCCACGCCTGGCAAGCGAGCCAGGCGTATAAAGGCGTCCATAAAAAACGCGACGCGGGGACTTCTGAAGTCAAACCGCTCGTCCTGTCGAATGCCGTGACGGAATATGCCGTCGTCGCCGATCATCCGCATCTCTAAAAAATGCCTGACACCTGTTCTTCGGATGTCAGGCATTTCAGCGTGTAGACAAACTAGATGGAAGGTCACTTGAATGTGATCTCCCATCTTTTTTTGCTCTCTCTTTCCTCCCTAATCGTCTTCCTGTGGCAAACATCGCGCCGCTTCGCTTCACTGCAGGGTCGCTCCTGTTTGCTTTCCACTAGAAAGCGATTAGATTGGAAATCGAGGCTTTTTTAGCTTTCTTTCATATTATAAAGTAAAAGAAATATACCACGAAGGAGGGTTTCCCATGATGGGAAAACGAAATCAACCCCATCGTTCTGAAAACATCACGGTCACACTCGAACAATTGGTTCCTGCGGACCACTTGGTCCGCAAGGTCGATCAGGTGATAAACTTTCAATTCATCTATCCATTTGTATCATGAGTGTGTTCCTGTATCTTCTACAAAAATATGTAAAGCCACTGAAGACGATTCTATCTTCAAATCCCTTGATGGTCTTTGCGGCAATAGGAAGAAAAAACCGTTCATTTTAGTCAATCTTTCGTTTTTAAATAAAACATAAAAAAAGTGGTGTTTTCGAAATCGAGAACATCACTTTTTTATTAGAATGAAACAAGAAAAAGAAAGTCATCAATATTTAAGGTTTTATAAACAACAAAATTAATTATGAATCAGTATAAAACTTATTTATTTTATTTGAAACGCTATACATCGTGTTGTTCAAAATGTTCAATCACTCGATGGAAATAAATATTCACCTGACAAAAGTAAGATAAAAGGCTTAATTTTTAAAAGGTGGACAGTAAATCTATTTGATATAAGTAAAACTATCTGTAACTCTCAAAAGCTCTTGAGAGAAAATTAAAGGATTTAAGCACTACACAATTTGTTAAATCTGAAATGTAAGTAAATATTTTCAAGTTGTAATTTTAATTGATAAATATTAGTTTTTTTATTTTTTTATGACGGTTTGTCAAATTAAGTGCAACACTTCTTCCGTGAAGACCTCGTATGCAGTTTTCCAGTTGAGACATTTTCGCGGTCTCCCATTGATCCAGGCGAGCGCTTGAGCGAGTTCAGAACGACTGACCTTTCCGAAATCTGTCCCCTTCGGGAAAAATTCACGGAGAAGACCATTGGCGTTCTCGTTACTCCCACGCTGCCAAGAAGAATACGGATCCGCAAAATACATCGGTACGCCTAACGTGTCACGAATTCGTTCATGACAGCTAAACTCTTTTCCACGATCTGTCGTCGCAGTTTGGAACGTTCCCAACGGGAAGTAAAGATGCAATGCTTGAATCGCAGACTCCATCGATTGAGCGGACCGATCTTCCATCGGTACAGCGAGATAAAAACGGCTCTTTCGCTCGACGAACGTTGCGACACAGGCTTTGGATTTCCCTCTACCCGAGACAACAGTATCAACCTCCCAATGTCCGAACGTTTGGCGCCCTTTGACGTCAGACGGACGTTTACTGATTGGCAGTCCGACGTTAAAGCGTCCACGCGTCTCACGTGGTTTCTGACGCTTTCCCTTTTGTCGAAGGAGTCCAGAATCGGCCTCGACGAGGCCCGTATAGATCCAGCGATAAATTGTCTTGAACGAGAGTCCTTCTTCTTGGAATAATCGTCCGGCAATCTGTTCAGGGGACCATGTCTCGCGTAACTTTTCGAGGATACGGACTCCTTTTTCGAGCGTAAACTTCGTCCGTGCACCGCACTTCTTTTTGCGTTCCACATAACGCTGGTCAGCACAGGAAGCATCATAGTAAGGATTTCGTTTCAATTCTCGTGAAATCGTAGAAGGTTGACGCCCCAGGCGTCCAGCAATCTTTCGGACAGAGAAACCTAGCTCGAGATACGTCTCTATTTTGACTCTTTCTGATGTGGTAAGATGAACATAGCTCATAACGAATCCTCCGTTGAATTTTGTGTGGTAACTCTATTCTACACGAGGCCGTTATGGGTTTTTTTTGTGTTTTCAGCTAGGTGTTGCACTTAATATTACAATTCGTCGTTCAAATTAATGTTTTATTGAAAAATAAATTTTAAATATTTTCATAAAGGAAATTTAAGTAATAAAATTCTTTTAAATGATAAAATAAATATTATTAATGTAAAGTAATATCAGTAAAATATGTGGTATATTTTCATGGAATTACCAATAAAATTTTAGGGGGAAAAAGAACAATGAAAGTACAAAAGAAATTAGTAAACACAGGAATGGCTTTAGCACTAGGACTTGGTGTCCTAGGAACATCGTCAGTTGCATTGGCTTCTAATGATAACGTTGGGTATAGCTTTACTTTAAAAGCCAATTATGGTAATACTTATAGTAGCGAGCGATACCGTCAAACGGAAAACACAGCTAACAAATGGAAAGTCAATATGAGTTATACTTCTGAAGGAACAGGAAAAATTGCTACATACTGGTTGGATAAATCAGGAACACAAGTTTCTAATACAGTTGATGTTAAACAAGGCGGAGGCAGTTATTATCGATCTGCATACCAAACAGCGAGTAAATCGTATGTACGTTTAGCAGCAGAAAATAATAACTATACTTCTAACACTTATACTGTAAGTGGTTACTGGGACGAAGAAACTGATTAATTTTTAAAGATGATGAATAAATCAAACACTATCATGTGTTTGATTTATTCATTTTTTAAAGTGAAAGAAGGGACGATGGTTTTATGATTAAAAGTCAATTGTTGAATCTGTATAAAAATCGTATGAGTAGAATCTTATTCTTGATCATTGTATGCATTCCAATGGTTGAAATCTTTTTATTGACGAGACAACAACAGTTGTCGGATGAAGTTTATCAGCCTGTATTTGCTTCTTTTTTAACTGGGTCAAGTATTGGTCATGCACCTCAAATTATTTTATTATGGTTTTTGCCTATTTACTTACTGTTATTAGGTGGAGACAATGCGATTCAAGACTATAAAACAGGATATCGAAAAATACTGATTAGTAAAATTGGTCGAAAAGCTTACTTTGCTCAAAAATTATTTATTTCTTTTGTAACTTCTTTCTGTACGATTTTGACTTCTTTAATGCTGAATTTGGTGTTAGTACATATTGTTTTTTGGGGTGGCACATTATCGGGCGGTAAAACTGAACTCAAGTTTGATGACAATCCGCTGTTTAATTTTAGTATCGCTAACCCATTAACCACAGCTCTTTTATACATTTTCTTCTTTTCACTCATTGCAGGATTAGTAGGAATGCTTGGAACGAGTATTAGTTTGTTTTTCTTGGATAAAAAAATAGCATACGCTGCAACATTCTTTGTCTGGTTCTTACTCGTTTTAAAGAAAGACTCTATCTTATTGTTGCTTCAACCCTTTACTGAGTATGGATTTGCTGACTTGACGAATATCTTTTTCCTGTCTTTATTAGTTTTATGTCTGTTCCCGCTGACTATTTATGTGTATGGAGTAAAATTCAATGAAGACTAAAAAAATCAGTGCAGTAGTGGGTGTGGTCCTGTTTTTAATCTTTATTTGGAATACTCAAACGAAGGCTAGTTTAAGTAACCCCTATTTAAAGACAGGTGACCTTACATATGACGATATCTTATTAATTGCCAACAACAGTGCGTTCGGATTTAGTTCGATCCAAGCATATTCCTTATTCTATGTAGCACCGTTTTTGATATTACTGAATAGTTTCTTTTCGCGAGAAGCTAAATGGTCTATTACACGGTTCAAGTCTCGTCAACAATACTTCTTCCTAAGAGTTAGACAGATTTTGCTCACTGCGTTTCTCTTTTCACTTACGCACTCCGTGATCAATTTAGGAATGTCCTATCAACATTTTCCGAGTGAAGTCTTAGAAAGTAATCATTTTTTGAAGATTGTCTTTTTAAACACGATCAGTCTTTTCTTATTCTATAGCTTCGTGGGGATTCTGTATGAATTGGTAAAAGATCTTGTAAATTCCTCGACCAAGTCCTTCTTCATCGTAGTCTTTACTATTGGTCTGCTTTTCTTTATGGAAAAATTATTGTTAAGTCAAATATGGGGTCCGCTAAAAGATTTATCAATGTACAACAAAATGCTTGAGGGAGAAT
Source organism: Exiguobacterium sp. s127 (assembly GCF_018618695.1). NCBI lineage: Bacteria > Bacillati > Bacillota > Bacilli > Caryophanales > Exiguobacterium > Exiguobacterium sp. s127. Next base: position 118,123 of record NZ_JACSMO010000010.1, read on the forward strand.
GGGGCGTATTAGATATTGCGCTTATCTTTATCCGACAATTTTTCTTTGCTGCATTTGCCTCTAGTCTCGGTCTTGCTGCCTTTGTTAGAAAGGATATGTACAAATAATGATAAAAAACAAACGTTTATTTGTATTAGTACTTCTTTCGATTATTGTTCAAATGATCTTCTTAAAGTTTTCGAGCTTAGAGATGTCCCGATTTCCTTTCTTGGATGGGGTACCATTGACATCGAGTAGAATGTTGACGTACCAGTACTTACTCTATTGGTACTTCCCGGTAATCGTCATGAGTTTCTATTTTTCAGGAAACCTAAGAGAAGCAATTCGATTTAAAGGAATCCCCTATATTACTAGAAGATATAGCAAGAATATGTTCATGATGAAGCAATTCCTGTCCATGTTCTTGTCTTTAGTATTCTTTATCTCTTTTCAATTTCTTATATTTCGATTGTTTAAAGTCAATACTTATGATTTATCGGTCGATACATATACGTATATGATGGTAATCTATGTTGGCAGCTTAGTCGTAATGTTTTCGATACAAATGTACATGGAGCTTTTGTTTAAATCGGAAATCGCTCAGCTCATCGTAAGCATTTATATTCTTGTTCCAACCTTACTGAGCGCCGAGTTTCAAAAGACAGCTATGCTTTCAAACTATTTCTTTTTATCGAACTATGCAATGGGGTTGCGCAACGGTTTAAATGACTGGGATTTCCTCTCGAGTAACATCGTCAATAGTTCATATGGAATGATTGGTATCATGTTACTAGAAATTTTATTGGTATGGCTGTCAATTCAACGATTTAAAAAATTAGACATAATGTAGGTGAAGATAATGATTAAAGTAGAGAATGTAAGTAAAGAGATAAAAAGAAAAGCTGTCTTGAAAGACATCACTGTTGAATTTTTACCAGGTCAAATTTATGGCGTATTTGGAAGAAACGGCTCGGGTAAAACGATGTTACTCCGATCTATTGCCGGATTAATCGTACCTACTGCCGGCACAGTAAAGATTAACGACGAAGTACTTCATGAGGAAATATCGTTTCCACCAAGTTTAGGCATCATTATTGAAAACATGGAACTGTTACCACAGTATGATGCAATGACAAATTTAAAAATTCTCGCGAAAATTAGAAAAGTAGCGACCGAACAAGATATGATTGAGGCAATCGAAGCAGTAGGTTTAGATCCGACATCAAAGTTGAAGATGAAGAAGTATTCTTTAGGAATGAAACAAAGATTGAACATTGCACAAGCAATTTTTGAAAAGCCGGACATTATCTTGTTAGATGAACCGACCAATGCTATCGATCAGAGTGGTGTCAACTTGATTCAAGAGTTATTGGTTCGTGAAAAGCAAAGAGGCGCAACTATTCTCGTGTCGAGTCATCAAAAAGAAGACATCGAAAAAATATGTGACCACGTAATTTATATGGATGAAGGACGTATTGTAGTCGACCAGGGACGAATCGTAAATGAATAAGAATAAGAAAGTGATATTTGTACTACTAATGTGCGTGTGTATCGCCTCTATTACGTATCCATATGTATCTAACTTTTTCACACATAAAGAGCAAGATGCACTGCAGCAAGTTACTTTAAAGTCTGGTGAGTATAAAGTCGGAGAAGATTTTCCCGAAGGTCAATACGATATTCAATCTACTAGTGATGACGCCATGTTTATGCAGAAAAAAATGAGCAACAATGACAAGTGGATGGGAATTTCATTTAGTGACGGTGAGTCAATTCCTTTGAAGGGAACCTTTATACTTACACCCTCTAAGCGGAAGCCTTTAAAAACTGACGATACGGGAAAATATGAAATCTCGAATTCTGGCTACTATGAAATTGGCAATCAGATACCTGCAGGTAAGTATATGCTTACATATGAATCACAAAGTAGCATGATTGAAAAGCCACTGATACAAATCTTATCTAAAAAACGTAGTATACTTAAAGGGTACTCATTTGAGGGAGCTAAACAATATACAATCGAGTTAAAAAAAGAAGAAATTCTAGAAATCCATAAGTCACTGTTCAAAGAGAATAATGCAGGTGTCATTTTAAATCCAATGTGAGGGTAAAACGAAAAATTTTCAAATTACTCAAAAAGAAACGTTAACCCTTATTTCCTATTGAAATGAGGGTTTCAGCGTGTAGACAAACTAGATGGAAGGTCACTTGAATGTGATCTCCCATCTTTTTTTGCTCTCTCTTTCCTCCCTAATCGTCTTTCTGTGGCAAACATCGCGCCGCTTCGCTTCGCTGCAGGGTCGCTCCTGTTTGCTTTCCACTAGGAAGCGATTAGATCGGAAATCGAGGCTTTTTTAGCTTTCTTTCATATTATAAAGTAAAAGAAATATACCACGAAGGAGGGTTTCCCATGATGGGAAAACGAAATCAACCCCATCGTTCTGAAAACATCACGGTCACACTCGAACAATTGGTTCCTGCGGACCACTTGGTCCGCAAGGTCGATCAGGTGATGGACTCTCAATTCATCTATCCATTGGTTGAAAAGTTGTACTGTGAAAATAACGGAGGACCTAGCGTGGATCCTGTTCTCTTAATCAAGATGGCTCTTCTTCAATATTTATTCGGTATTCCTTCTATGCGGAAGACGAAGAAATCGAAACGAACGTCGCCTATCGTTGGTTCCTAGGATTTGGATTGGATGAAAAGGTTCCTCATTTTTCAACCTTCGGAAAAAACTATGTCCGACGCTTCCAAGACACGACGATTTTTGAAGATATCTTCTACAAAATTCTGACCCAAGGCGTCGATGCTGGATTCGTGGACCCAGTGGTCCTGTTTATCGATTCGACACACGTCAAAGCAAATGCGAATAAGCGGAAATATAAAAAGAAACATGTTCGTCGTGCAGCACGTTTTTATCATGATGAACTGGAACAAGAAATCAATGATGATCGTGAGGCGCACGGAAAAAAAGCGTTTTACCCCCAAGAAGAAGGACGAGAATGATCGACGTTTGACGAAGGAGAGTACCACGGATTCTGAGTCAGGATATTACGTGAAGGGGGAGCGTGAAAAGCAGTTCGCCTATTCCTTTCATACAGCGTGTGATCGGAATGGCTTTGTACTCGGGACAATTGTCACACCAGGTAATATTCACGATAGTATCATTTTAAATCCCTTGCTCGAGCTCATCATCCACCGTTTTACCGTCCCGTTTGCAGTCGTCGCAGACTCCGCCTATAAAACCGCCCCCATCGTACATTTACTTCTCAGACAGTGTATTTTGCCAGTCTTCCCCTACACTCGCCCCAAAGGGGTGAAAGGTATGTTCAAAACGAATGCCTTTTATAATGATGCGTATTACGACTGCTATCTCTGTGAAAATGATCAGTCGCTTGTCTATCGAACAACTACACGGGAATGAAGACGGGAGTACGTATCAGATCCAAAAATCTGTGAAACTTGTCCATTTCTAGAACGGT